>JABSSV010000331.1 GCA_013213875.1 Lysobacterales bacterium | reverse complement strand
GCGTCATCGCCCACGCCCATGCAGCCGGTGACAATGACCCGGCCGCTTTCACTGACGGCTTCGCCAATGGCGTCCAGGGACTCCTGTTTTGCGCTGTCGATAAACCCACAGGTGTTGACCACCACCACATCTGCCGCCTCATAGCTCGGTGAGATGTCATAGCCATCGGCCTTGAGCTGCGTGATGATGCGTTCCGAGTCTACCAGCGCCTTGGGGCATCCCAGGCTGATAAACCCGACCTGACGACGTTCCGTCATCCCCTCGCTTGTGTCGCTCATGTGGCTACCTGCTGCGCTACCATCGCGTTATTATCGGTTGCCCGAGGGTGGCGGAACAAGCGACGCTCGGAAAATCAGGGGCGCGCTCCGGAACGGCGCGCTTTGAACAATGGTTGACGCGCCGCCCCGGCGGCGCCCAATGGAGGTATCCATGGGTCGCTGGCGACCACCCGCACCCCGGTCCAGTCCCTACATTACCTCGGACGGGGCACGGGCGCTTCGCGCCGAGTTGCAGAGCCTATGGCGCGAAAAACGTCCCGAGGTAGTGAAGGCGCTGGCTGCCGCTGCTGCCGAAGGCGATCGTTCGGAGAACGCCGAGTATTCCTACCGCAAGAAGCAGCTGGGCGAGATTGACCGGCGTGTCCGCTACCTGAGCAAACGACTGGATGAGGTGGTGATCGTGGAAACGCCCGGGAAGGAGCACGATGCGGTGCGCTTCGGGGCCTGGGTGCAGCTGCAGCAGGCAGATGGCGTGGAACGCTACTACCGCATCGTCGGTGCTGACGAAACGGACGCCCGGCAGGGCTGGATTTCCGTAGACTCGCCGCTGGCCCGAGGCCTGCTCGGGAAGGAGGCCGGCGAACAGATTCAGGTGCAGCTTCCCGAGGGCGAGCAGACCTTTACCGTGCTGGCGTTCGCCCATTTAAAACGCTTGGGCGCGCCGCCCTCCAGCTGAAAACATCCATTTCATATCGCTCTTGAAAGTGAGCGTATCGCACCCACTTTCTTACCGTGGTCGCCGTAAGGGACCGCACTTTCCAGCCCGGCCGCATGGCGGGCATCAACCACCGTAATGCTTCAAAGGAGATCACGGTTATGACGACTTTTGACTTTTCACCCCTGTACCGAACCTCAGTGGGTTTTGATCGACTGGCTTCCCTTCTGTCTTCCGCCCAGCGGGTAGAGCAGGGCGCCTATCCCCCCTACAACATTCTGGCAGTGGACGAAAACCACTATCAGATCACCATGGCCGTCGCTGGCTTTGGTGAAGCCGATCTGGATCTGACCACGGAGCAGAATGTGCTCACGGTCAAGGGCCAGCGGGCGGATGAGCAGGACGCAGACGGTCGCTATCTGCATCGTGGCATCGCCAACCGGGCCTTCGAGCGCCGCTTTAACCTCGCAGACTATGTGCGTGTAACCGCTGCGAAGCTGGAAAACGGTTTGCTCCATATCCAGCTCGAGCGTGAGATTCCCGAGGCCATGAAGCCGCGCAAGATTGAGCTGACGACCGGCGGTCGTTTGCTGGACGTGGATTCGGCTGAGAGCGCTGAAAAAGCGGCCTGATCGCACCTTTGCCGGCCTATGGATCGGCGTTGACGGCACAGGGGGTGTGGCTGTGGCCACACCCCTTTTCTTTAGCCCCTGCGGGCCGCCGGTGCACCATGGCAGCAGGCAAGACGCTTGCGGGTAGCCAGCACTGCGGCTAGGCTGCTGGCTTTCGCGTCCGGGGATTTGCCTTGAAAACCGTTTTGCTCTGGCTCTATCAGGTCTATGCCTGGCTGATCCTTATTCCCTTTGCCGCGCTTTGGTCTTTTATCATTGGCTGGATGGCAGTCTTTGCCGCAGTGTTAATCTCACCGCGCTTTTCCTCCACCCGTGTGGGCACTTTGTGGGCCAAGGTCATCGGCTGGGTAACACCCATGCTGGTTACCGTGGAGGGTCGGGAGCACATGGATCCGGAACAGACCTATGTGGTGGTCGCTAACCATATCAGCCAGTTCGATATCATTCTGGTGTACGGCTGGCTGCCCATAGACCTGCGCTGGGTGATGAAACAGGAGCTACGCAAGCTGCCGGGTATCGGCATCGCCTGTGAGAAGGTGGGACACATTATTGTGGATCGCAGCAATCCGGAAATTGCCAAGCAGACCATCAACGACGCGCTGGAGCGGATTGGCAACGGCGTAGGTATCATGTTTTTTCCCGAAGGCACGCGCAGTCTGGACGGGCGCTTGCTGCCGTTTAAAAAAGGCGCCTTTCGTATTGCCAAGGATCAGGATCTGCCCTTGCTGCCGCTCACGCTGCTGGGTACCCGTGAAATTCTCCCGGCACGACGTCTGCGTATCACACCGGGCCGGGCACGCCTGGTCATCCATCCACCGGTGATGCCGGAAGGGCGGGACCTGCGCGAGCTGATGGAAACCTGTCGCAGCACCATCGCTTCGCGGTTGCCGGAACCCTGACCGCATGCAACTGCAGACCCCGGATCCGGACTTCATTTCCTCCCAGCGAGCGGCCAGTAATTTTTCCCTGGCAGCGCGTCTGGCGCTGATGTTTACGGCTTTTGTGTGGTTCGTTTTTATTACCGATGCCTATCTGGGGCTCGGTTTGAACCGCTATGGACTGCGGCCGCGCGATGCGGAGGGTTTGCTGGGGATTTTCACCGCACCACTGCTGCATGGTGATCTTGAGCACATACTTTCCAACACGCTGCCGCTGCTCATCAGCCTGACGGCGGTGCTGTATCTCTACCCACGCGTCGCGCTGCGCCTGATTCCCATGGTCTGGCTGGGTTCCGGTCTGCTGGGGTGGATGATTGGCCGTCCCAGCGTTCATATCGGTGCCAGTGGTCTGATTTACGGCCTGCTGGCCTTCATCTTTCTCTCCGGGGTTTTTCGCCAGGACATGCGCTCCGTAGGTGTCTCGCTCATGGTCTGGTTTCTCTATGGGTCCATGGTTTGGGGGGTGCTGCCCATCCGTCCCGGCATGTCCTGGGAATTGCATCTTTCCGGTGCCCTGCTGGGCGTGCTCATGGCATTTCTCTACCGGGACTGGGATCGGGTGCCACTGAAACGCTATGAGTGGGAAGATGATGATTCGGTACCCGATTGGTTTCCGGAACGTCAGGATCAGGAGGATGCCGGATTTGATGACCGGGACGGACGCTCCTGAGCCTACCCGGTAGCTAGTCGACGCTGCCTTGGCTCGCCCGTCGCTCGCGATACAGGACAAACAGACCTGCTGCCACAATGATCAGCGTGCCGATGCTGGTGCGAAGGGCCGGCAGCGTGCCCCAGATCCACCAGCCATAGAGCACGGCCCAGAACATGTAGCTGTATTCAAAGGGCGCTAGCTGTCCTGCGGATGCACGCCGGAAAGCGGCCACCAGGGCCACCTGGCCCAGGGTGCCGGTAAGGGCCAGCAGGGCAATCCAGGGCCAGTGGGCCCGCGCCGGCATCTGCCACTGGCCAGCGAGCAGTAGTAGCAGTCCGCTACTGAGGCCGCAGAGAAAGATAAACCAGAAAGCGATGGTGAGGCTGGGTTCATCCCGACCCAGGGCGCGCACCATCAGTGCGATCAGCGCGTAGCAGGCCATGGCCACCAGGGCCATAAGCGAGCCATAGGACAGCAGGGTCAGCGCGCCCGGCTTCAGTACGATCAGGACGCCAATAAATCCGACCGAGCAGGCGATTAGTCGCAGGGGTCCGGCTGGCTCTTTGAGCAGCGGGCCGGACAGCAGGGCCATGAGCAAGGGAGCCGCGAAGAAAATCGCATAGGCATCGGCCAGGGACAGTTCACGAAAGGTTTCGCCCATGGCCCACAGCATGAGCAGCCCGAGCAGTGCGCGCAGACTGTGCGCACCCATGTGGCGTGTACAAAACAGGCGATGATCCTGCGCCAGCATCCAGGCGGCGAGCAACGGTGCGGAGCAGACACAGCGGAGAAAGGTCACCTGCAGACTGTTGTAATCTGCCACCAGCTGTTTGAAGGCCACGTCCATGGTGGCTAGCAAGAAGATAGACCATAGCATCCAGGCCACCGCCCGCGTGGGGTTCTGTGCCACAGCGGTTCGGTTCATCGGGGCTGCCAGGCGCTTCCCGAGAGCGCCCGACGGGCCCGCTCCCGCCAGCTGCCGATATGCCCTTCGTCGCTGACCAGTGGCTGCAATTCACGCAGGAAAGTCTCCCGCTCCAATTCCCGGGCGCCCAGACTGGCCAGATGTGCGCTGGCCAGCTGGCAGTCCAGCAGCGGCATCTGCCAGCCGTGCATGAGCCAGCAGAGCATGGCAAGCACGGCCTTGCTGCCATCACGCCGGGCTGAAAACATGGATTCACCGAACAGCATGCGCCCCAAGCTCACGCCGTAGAGACCGCCGGCCAGCTCACCGTCATACCAGGCTTCAAAGGAATGGGCGTGACCCAGCGCGTGCAGCTGCAGGTAGGCAGCCTGCATGGCCGGTGTAATCCAGGTGCTGGAGCGGCTGTCGGCGCAGCCATGCAGCACCTCAGAAAAAGCCAGGTCCGCGCTGAATTGCCAGCGTGAATCACGCAGCGTGCGGGCCAGGCGGCGTGCGCAGTGGAATTCATGGCTGCGCAGCACCGTGCGCTGATGCGGTGACCACCAGAGAATGGGGTCACCTTCGGAGAACCAGGGAAAAATGCCGTGTTGATAGGCCCGCAACAGCCGCTGAGGACTTAAATCACCGCCCCAGGCGAGCAGGCCGTCCGGTTCCCGCAGTGCCTGTTGCACGGGCGGGAAGGGGGCCTCCGGCCCGCCGGCCAGGCGGGGTATCACCGCGCGGCAACGCCCCGCCGGCTCATGCGGCGCGCGCCCCGTTCAGTCGTCCAGCCACTTTTCTGCGTCCAGGGCCGCCATACAGCCAAAGCCGGCCGAGGTGACCGCCTGCCGATAGACATGATCGGCCACATCGCCGGCTGCAAAGACCCCGGCCACGCTGGTCTGTGTGGCCATGCCGTCCAGACCGCTGGCGATCTGGATATAGCCGTCTTTCATGTTTAGCTGGTTTTCGAAGATGCCCGTATTGGGTGTGTGACCGATGGCAATGAATACACCATGCAGGTCCAGCTCGGTCAGCTGATCGTCCTTCACATTGCGGACCGTGAGGCCGCTTACGCCGGCATCGTCACCGGTCACTTCCTCAACCACATGATCCCACATGAGCGTGACATTGCCGTTCTCTGCGCGATCAAACAGTTTGTCCTGCATGATCTTCTCAGCGCGCAGTTCATCGCGGCGGTGCACGAGAATCACTTCCTCGCAGAGGTTGGACAGATACAGCGCCTCCTCCACGGCCGTATTACCGCCGCCCACGACGGCCACTTTCTTGCCGCGATAGAAAAAGCCGTCACAGGTGGCGCAGGCGGAGACGCCCCGGCCCATGAAGGCCTCTTCCGAGGGCAGTCCGAGATAGCGCGCGCTGGCGCCGGTGGCGATAATCAAGGCATCGCAGGTGTATTTACCCTGATCACCTTCCAACAGGTAGGGGCGCTGCTCCAGATTCACCGTGTGAATGTGGTCAAAAATCACCTCGCTGTCGAAACGCTCCGCATGACGTAACATCCGGTCCATGAGGTCCGGGCCCTGCAGACCCTCCACGTCGCCGGGCCAGTTATCCACGTCGGTGGTAATGGTCAGCTGGCCGCCTTGCTGCATGCCGGTAATGATGGCCGGTTCCAGATTGGCCCGGGCCGCGTAAATGGCGGCTGTGTAGCCAGCCGGTCCGGATCCCAGAATCAGCAGGCGGCGGTGAGTGATCTCGCTCATGTATACTTTGCTCCGTTCGTC
>JABSSV010000330.1 GCA_013213875.1 Lysobacterales bacterium | reverse complement strand
GCAAGCCCGTGAGCAAACGATGGATCCGCAGCTCGTATTGAATGTCGCCTAGGGGCTCTTTGATGGTGCCACAGCGCTCAGCTAACGTTATCCACACAAGCTGTGGATAACGTTGTGGGCAAACGGGCGGGGGTCCAAGGCAGACAACAGGCTTTCCATTTTGGTTAAAAATTAACCACCTTTCAATTGGTGCCAAAAAACAATGAGTTAGCGCGCCCCACGGCGGGCCTTTCACTTGAACTTCATGACATATTTTTGTCATGTGAACAATCAGTGACTTGTGCATAGTCACCTAAAATCCAAGAAAGGAAAGTGCGCTAAGTTGTTGATCAACGATTTTTTGACGGCGGAATTTATCCCGGCCTGCAGGCACGGTCAGTCGCCAACCAGAACCCCCCAGGCCACTACTTCGTCCAGGAGTTGTTGGGCCTGCGGGTTGGCTTCATGCGCGGCTCGCGCTTCCTGAATTGCGGCCCTGAAGCGGCGCAGATTGAGCCGTTCTTCTGGAAGCTCCGACTTAAGGCGGGCAAGCCGATCCTGTTCCCAGCGAACGGCTTCAGATTCACTCAGGCTATCCGGCCAATTTCGGGCCCGATAGCGAAAGATCATTTCATCCATTCGCTGATCTTCGAAGGGAATGCCATGATCGGCCAGCTCGGCAGGGCCCAATCGTCGCAGGCGGCGCATACCCTGCTGGTCCTGCTTGGAAAAAAACGGGCCGCCGTAGAGCTGCGCATCGGGATCCGTCGGCACAGGAATCTCCGTGTCAGGTTGATAGACGGCCCGCGCGCTGCGCTGTGCCGCGGCGAAGTGTTGCAGGAGCAGTTGGGCCTGTTGCTCACAGTGCTCACGGTTGAGCGCAATCCGGTCCAGGTCCACGCCCTGAAGCGTGGCCACCGGAGCCAGCATGGGCGCTTCATTCACCTTTATGGAACGCAGGGGCGTGCGTTCCTCGCCCGCAGCGAGTTCCTCCTGGCGGACAAACAGGCGCGCGGCCAGCGTCTCCGGTGGTTCATCCAACAGGCTGCGGCAGTCCCCCGCCAGATCCGCAACGAGAATTTCGTTTTTGCGCTCCGGTCGCACCGTCAATGGCAGCACCAGCGTGGTGCTGCCCCGCGCACCGGCAATACCCGGACCGCTGTAGACCCTGATCTCGGGTGTCTGATAATCGAGCAGCTCATTGACCTGCGCTCGCTTGCGCAGATTCAGGGCCCATTGGAACAGGCGGGGTTGCGCCTGGCGTAGAAGCCGGGCGAGAGCGATGGTGGCGCGCACATCAACCAGGGCATCATGGGCTCCGGCGTGCTCAATGCCATTGGCTGCGGTCAAATCTTCAAGCCGAAAACTGGGGATGCCCGCTTCGCGCTCGGGCCATTCCATACCCTGTGGTCTGAGCGCGTAGCACATGCGGGTCAGGTTGATCAGGTCCCAGCGGCTATTGCCTTGCTGCCACTCGCGTGCGTAGGGATCGAAAAAGTTGCGATAAAAGAGGTGGCGACTGACATGGTCATCAAAGCGCAGGCTGTTGTAACCCACGCTACAGGTGCCCGGCTCCGTCATAAGTGCCTGTATCCGGGTGGCGAATTCTGCTTCTGAAGTGCCCTCACGTTCGGCCTGTTGCGGCGTAATGCCGGTGACCAGGCAGGCCATGGGGTGGGGTAGCATGTCCCGGGCCGGCTTTGCATAGAGGCAGACCGGATCGCCCAGCGGTTCAAGCTGCTCATCGGTTCGTATGGCGGCGAACTGGCAGGGGCGATCATAGGCGGCGACCGTGCCGAAGGTTTCATAGTCGTGCCAAAGAAACGTCATGCGGTGGATTCCATATGGGGCCGGTGTTGTCGGTCCAGGGTGATCAGCAGATCAGCCCAGTCAGCAGCCGTGGATTGCAGGTGCTGCGTCAGGCGCTGGAAGCGGGCCAGGAAATCAGCAACGGCCTCTGGTGATTCGAGCAAACGCTTTTGGCGCTGCTGCTCCTGCCACCAGCGCCATTCAAGAATACAGTTCCAGTCCGGCGCGAGAATAGCCCAGCGCCGATCCATGCGTGAGTTCAAGGCCGCGCTGTATTGCGCGAGCTTGCGATTGACCTGCGTCCGCCACTGCTGATCCGTATCGTGTTCCGCTTCCCAGGCGTTGACCGGCTCCTGCAGGGCATCTGCATTCTGTGCGGGGAGTCCCACGCACCAGCCCTCGATGATCAGATCCGGCACCTCGCCGGTCAGTATCAGATGCCGCCCGCGCATGTCCTGCTCGTCCTGCCCTTTGTGAAATCGCGGCAGGCGCACCCGGCCTTCCAGGCCGCTTTGCAACCGATGCATGTCTTCCAGCAAACGGCCGAAGTCATGCGTGCCGGGCACCCCGCGCTGGCGCATGAGGGGCTGACGTCGGGCCAGCCGCTCGCGCTCCAAGCGACCCAGATAGTAGTCATCCAGAGCCAGCACCACGCAGGGCCGTGCGGTTTGCGCTCGCAGGGCAGCCAGCAGCCGCGCCAGCGTGCTTTTGCCCGTGCCCGGCGCGCCGGCCAGGCCCAATCGCCAGGGTGATGTCCGAGGTAGCTCGGCCAATAGTTTTACGCTGAAGCTGGCCAGGGCCTGGCTGGCTTCGGCCGCCAGTGAACTGTTAGCGGTGAGCCATGCGTTGGCCGGTGCGATACACTCCGAGGTCATGGGTCTATGCTAGCGGTCCGCCGGCGGCTGAGCCAGCCCCGGAGGCGCCCGTGTGGGTCGGCAAGAGGGATGCAAAGGAAGGAGTAAGCAGGCATGACGGTCAGGACGCAAGACACACCGGGTGCCGCGGCTGCGGGGGGCGACAAGCAGGCGCTGGTAGATGAACTGTTGGCCTTGATGACGCTGGAGCCGCTGGAGGTCAATCTGTTTCGGGGCGAAAGTCGCGATATCGGCACGCCTAGGGTGTTTGGTGGCCAGGTGCTGGCCCAGGCCCTGCTGGCGGCCAGTCGCACCGTTGAAGATCGAGCCGTGCATTCACTGCACGCCTACTTTTTACGCGCCGGTGATCCGGATGCGCCCATTGTCTACAGCGTAGATCGCAGCCGTGATGGACGCAGCTTTACGGCCCGGCGCGTGGTAGCAATCCAGCACGGCCGCCAGATATTTACCCTCGCGGCTTCCTTTCAGGTGCCGCAGGAGGGCGTTACCCATCAGTTTCCCATGCCCCATGTGCCCGCGCCGGAGACGCTGACCAGCGAACGGGAACTGAACCGGGAGCAGTGGGCCAAGGCGCCGCCCAAGCTGCGCCGCTGGTTTAACCGCTTCGGACCGTTTGAGTTTCGTCCCGTGAAAATGCCCGATCCGGCCAATCCGCAGCCCATGGAGCCGCGCCAACAGGTCTGGTTCCGGCTTTGCGGTGAGTGCGCAGGGCCACATTGCTACCAACTTCCATGTGGTGTCTTCCTACGCACTGGAACCCGATCGGTACCGTCTTGAACTGGTGCAGTCCGACGGCAGTGCCGTACCGCTGACGCTGCTGGCGGTTGATGCGGTGCACGATCTCGCGATCGCGCAGACGACCGAGCCACTTGCCG
>JABSSV010000033.1 GCA_013213875.1 Lysobacterales bacterium | reverse complement strand
GCTACGGGGTGCTGGCCGAGCGTCAAGCCTGTGCTGCGGTAGTCGGCCAGTACATCATCCCGGGCCGATGGCGGCCGCAGGGCGACCTGACGGCTATCGATATCATCGCCGGGTTTTACACCCTGCAGAAGGTCCGGATGCTGACGCATCACAGCGGCTGACTCCCATCGGGCACGATGCCGATGACCTGCAATGGCTCGCAGGGCGCCGGCTTCCGCCAGTGCATGTAGGGCTTTGCGGTCAAGTGCAGCGCGGTCGGTAAGATCCTGGAGGTCCCGAAAGCTGCGTGTTAGCCGCGCCGCTATCAGTCGCTGGGCTGCCTTTTGCCCAAAACCCTTTACCTGGCGCAGACCCAGACGCAAGCGCGGACTCCGATCGCCCGTCGCTTCCAGGGTGCAGTCATAGTGGCTATAGCGAAGATCAACCGGTAGCACGCTAACCCCGTGGCGGCGCGCATCCTGCACCAGCTGCGCCGGGGCATAAAAACCCATGGGCTGGCTGTTGAGCAGCGCGCAGCAAAAAGCGGCCGGATAGTGACATTTCAGCCAGGCTGACACATACACCAGCAGGGCAAAGCTCGCGGCGTGCGATTCGGGGAAGCCATACTCGCCAAAGCCGCGTATCTGTTCAAAAATCTGTTCGGCAAATTCAGCTTTATAGCCCCGCTCCAGCATGCCGCTTACTAGGCGCTGATGCATGTGCTCCAGACCGCCCTGACGCGCCCAGGCGGCCATAGATCGGCGCAGCTGATCTGCCTCCGAGCCACTGAAGCCAGCAGCCACCATGGCGATTTGCATGACCTGTTCCTGAAAGATCGGTACCCCCAGCGTGCGTTCCAGCACGGCCTTAAGGGCCGTGGAAGGATAGCTGACTGATTCTTCACCCCGGCGCCGTTGAAGGTAGGGATGCACCATATTGCCCTGTATGGGACCGGGGCGGACAATCGCCACCTCGATGACCAGATCATAGAAACAGCGGGGGCGCAGCCGCGGCAGCATGGCCATCTGTGCCCGTGATTCAATCTGGAATACGCCAACCGTGTCAGCTTGCTGGATCATGCGGTAGGTGGCGGGGTCCTCTGCAGGAATCTGTTCCAGTCGCAGTGCATGGTCAGTCTGTTGGTGCTGGTTAATCAGGTCCAGACAGCGGTGAATGGCGCTCAGCATACCGAGGGCCAGGCAGTCGATTTTCAATAAACCAAGCGTCTCCAGATCGTCCTTGTCCCACTGCAGTACCGTCCGTTCGGCCATGCTGGCATTTTCTACCGGCACGAGACATGCCAGTGGCTGCTCGGAAATCACAAAACCGCCGACATGTTGTGACAAATGACGTGGAAAGCCGCACAGCAGTGGCACCAGATGCAACAGCTGACGTATGGGCAGGCTGCCGACGTCAAAGCCCAATTCTTCCAGCTGGCCAGGCAGCATCTCCGGTTGATCCCAGGCCGTGAGCTTGCCAGCGATACGGTCAAGCTGATCCAGGCTCATGCCCAGTGCTTTACCCACATCGCGAATGGCACTGCGTGGTCGATAGGAGATAATCGTGGCGGCCAGCGCAGCCCGCTCCCGTCCATACTTGCGATAGATGTACTGGATCACTTCCTCGCGTCGCTCATGTTCAAAATCCACGTCGATATCGGGCGGTTCGTTACGGTCGCGGGAAATAAAGCGCTCGAACAGCATGTTCATGCGGGCCGGGTCGACTTCCGTGATGCCCAGGCAATAGCAGACGGCTGAATTGGCAGCCGAGCCGCGCCCCTGACAGAGAATGCCCTCGCTGCGGGCGAACTGGACAATGTCATAGACGGTCAGGAAGTAGGCCTCATAGCGCAGACTGGCGATGAGTTTAAGTTCGTGCTCGATCTGGGCGCGCACGGCGCTGGCCACCCCTTCGGGCCAGCGCTGGCTGATGCCGGCTTCGGTCAGGCTGCGCAGGTAGGCGCTGGCGTCCATGCCCTCCGGCACCACTTCGCGCGGGTACTGATAATGCAGCTGATCCAGACCAAAGTGGCAACGTTCCGCAATGCGCAGGCTCTCCTCCAGCCAGGCCTGTGGATAGCGGGCCTGCAAATTGCGCCGCAGTTGCAGGTGCTTTTCGCCGCAGGGTAGGGCACGGTAGCCGAGTTCGCGCACCTGACAGCCATGCCGAATGGCGCTGAGCACGTCCTGCAGCATGCGGCGTTTGCGCGTGTGCATGTGTACATCACCACAGGCAGTAACCGGCAACCCGGTTGCCCGCGCGGTATTTTGCAGCCGCAGGCTGCGTCCCTGGTCATCTGCACCAAGCGACAGATTGGCGGCCAGCCAGGCGCGCTCAGGAAAATGACTGGCTAGCCAGTGGGCGCGCCGCAGATCCTGTTCGCCATCCGCGCCCGCTTGTGGCAGCCACAGTGCCAGACAATGGTTAAGACCCTGTTCAAACTGATGTTCTTGCAGCTGATAGCTGCCCTTTTTTGCCTGCCGTCGCCCACGTGTGATCAGCGTGCACAGCTGGCTGTAAGCGTCCTTTGTTGGTGCCAGCAGGACCAGCCGGGAGCCATCATTGAGTCGGAACTGGCTGCCGCAAATCAGTCGCAGCCCATAGCCTGCTTGCTGGCATCGTTTGACTTCTTCATAGGCGCGGACGATGCCTGCCAGGGAGCATTCATCGGTCAGGGCCAGGGCCTGATAGCCCAGTTTCGCTGCGCGTCGCACCAACTCCTGTGGGTGCGAAGCAGCCTGTAAAAAACTGAAATTGCTCAGGCAGGTGAGTTCGGCGTAATTGCCTTTACGGGTACGGATGTTCATGGGGGAACGATAGTTTACTGTATAAATATACAGCATAAAAGCCATGCGTTCCGTAGCCTTTAAAAGCTGTCAGCCAGGCTTGAAGCGTGCTCTGCTTCACCCCATTTGCTACAATGGCGGGCCGTGCAGAGGACCGGTCAGGTTGACCCGAAGGGCAACCATGGCAAACCGTTCTCTAGCGGACCCAAGAACATCGGTCCAAGGC
>JABSSV010000329.1 GCA_013213875.1 Lysobacterales bacterium | reverse complement strand
CATAGTTCAATCTGTAGTGATTTCAGGGTTTTCTTCTTGCTCATGTGTTTCTCCTCAGTCAGCGCTGTGGCCTACACGCCAGCAAACTGTGCCGCATCCCCAACCCAGCGGCGGATCAGCGCCTGAACCTGCGCCGGATGATGCGCCAGCAGGTCCTCAGCTACCGGCGGAATGCGTTGGAGCAGGTGCGCGTCGCGTACCAGGTCTGCGACCCGGAACTGCAGCATGCCGGTTTGCCGGGTGCCCAGCACCTCGCCCGGACCGCGCAGTTCAAGATCCTTCTCAGCAATCTCGAAACCATCGTTGCTATGGCGCATGATGTCCAGTCGCTGTCTGGCTATCTTGCCGATGGGTGACGTGAATAAAAGCACGCAGGATGACTCCGCGGCACCGCGACCCACGCGGCCGCGCAGCTGATGCAGTTGGGAAAGCCCCAGCCGTTCGGCATTCTCAATAATCATTAGCGAGGCATTGGGGACATCGACCCCGACCTCGATCACGGTGGTGGCCACCAGCAGATCGATAACCCCGGCCTTGAATGCATCCATGACGGCCTGCTTTTCCGGTGCTTTCAAACGGCCGTGCACCAGGCCAACCCGCAGTTGGCTCAGACGCCGGGACAGGTCGCTGGCCACTTCTTCCGCCGCCTTGGCCTGCACCGAGTCGGATTCTTCAATCAGGGTGCAGACCCAGTAGGCCTGCCGCCCCTGCTGGCAAGCCGCGGCTACGCGCTCGCTCACGGTTTCGCGCCGTTCGCTGGCAATGGCCGCTGTCTTGACCGGTTTGCGGCCGGCCGGAAGTTCGTCGATAACCGAAACTTCCAGTCCCGCATAGGCAGTCATGGCCAGCGTGCGGGGAATGGGTGTGGCCGTCATGATGAGCTGGTGCGGTCGCGTGTTGCCGTCCTGACCTTTGCGCAGCAGAGCCATGCGCTGATCTACGCCGAAGCGATGCTGTTCATCAACAATCACCAGGGAGAGGTTCTTGAAGGCCACGCTGTCCTGCATGAGCGCGTGGGTACCAATGACCACCCCCGCGCCACCAGCGATCGCTGCTAATGCCTCCGTACGCGCTTTGCCTGTCACTTTGCCCGATAGCCAGATGGGTTTTAGATCGAGCGGCGCAAACCAGTCACTGAAAACGCGTAAATGCTGCTCTGCCAGAATTTCCGTTGGCGCCACGATAGCGACCTGCTGACCATTTCCAACGGCCCGCAGGGCGGCCAGTGCGGCAACAACGGTTTTGCCCGAGCCCACATCGCCATGGACCAGTCTCAACATCGGGTGGGTGCGGGTCATGTCCCTGTGGAGTTCTGCAACCACCCGCTGCTGGGCACCGGTTAGCGCAAAGGGCAAGCCCTGTAAAAACTGTGCCTCGATGGTGCTGACCTGCTCTAGGGCGCGCGCCTGCCTCTGGCGCTGGCGCTGATGCAGCAAGCGCATGCTGAGGTTGTGGGCCAGCAGTTCTTCCATGGCCAGCCGATGCTGGGCCGGATGGGTGCGCTGGACCAGTGCGTGCACATCGGCATCCGGCGGCGGACGGTGAATGGTGTGCAGAGCGGCCGTAAGGCCCGGTAGACGCAGGTCCTGCAGCATGGATTCGGGCAGCAGCTCGCGCAGCGTGAGCTGCTCCTTGCGCAGTCGGTTGAGGGCCTGGTCGGTGAGTTTGATCCAGGTGCCCTGGCCGAGTCCCTCGGTGGTGGGATAGATGGGGCTGAGCCGGTCCGCCAACGGTTTTTGCTCGTCTGGCCCCAGCCGCAGATAGCTGGGATGCACCATTTCCAGCCCACGGAAGCCGGCCCGGACCTCACCGAAACAGCGCAGCCGCGCGCCCCGCGCCAGCTGTTGACGTTGATGCGCCCGAAAGTGAAAAAAACGCAGGCTCAGACGACCGGTGCCGTCGCTGAGCATGACCAGCAGGCTGGGCCGCCGCCCGGGTATTACCGCCGCATGTTCTACCTCACCCTCAATCTGCGCGGTCTCGCCAGCGCTGAGACTGCCCATGGCGCTCAGTCGGGTGCGATCTTCATAGCGCAGCGGCAGATGAAACAGCAGGTCTGAGACCGTATGAATGCCGAGGCCGTTCAGGCGCCCGGCCAGGCTGGGCCCGACGCCGTTAAGCTGTTGCAGTTCGTCAGCTGCCACCCGGTGCCGCCATCACCGCTTCGATCTCCACCGCAACGTCGCGGGGCAGGGCGGCAACAGCGACCGCAGCGCGGGCCGGATAGGGTTCGGTAAAGTAGCTGCCCATGACCTCGTTGACCTGCGGAAAATCACCCATATCGGTAAGAAACACGTTTACCTTCAGCAGGTCATCCAGATTGCCGCCTGCGGCCTCGCACACGGCCCGAAGGTTCTTGAACACCTGGTGAATCTGCGCCTCAATACCCCCTTCCACCACGGTCATGGTGGTTGGTACCAGGGGTATCTGTCCGGATAAAAAAACCAGATTGCCATGCCGAACGGCCTGGGAATAGGTGCCGATGGCGGCCGGTGCCTGGTCGCTATGGATGGTGTTTTTCATAGTCGCTTTCGCCTTAATTAAAGGGGGTGCCAGCACGCTGCCGGAACCGACGGGCCTAGCTTACAAGGCGACTGACTTTCAGCACCACCTTGTTACGCCGCAGACGCCGCATGACACGCGCCATGTGGTCGCGATCGCGGACGGTAATCTGGAACTGCAGTGTGGCGGTTTCCGGATTGGACTCAGGCTGCTCGACCTTCTCGATGTTGCTGCCCGCCTCGTTGATGCTGGCGGAGATGCTGGCCAGGCTGCCCGGTACATTCTTGCTGATAACGCGCACCCCGACCGTGAACATACTGTGGGTAATGGAGGCCCATTCCACGGCCAGGCAACGGTCCGGATGCTTACGCAGATCACGCATATTGCGGCAGCTGGCGCGATGCACCACCACGCCCTTACCTGCGGAGACGTAGCCCATGATAGGATCACCGGGCACTGGGAAGCAGCATTGGCCAAAGTCCACCACGCTGCCTTCCGAGCCGGCAATGGTCAGCGCCTCTGCCACGCCGTCCTTATCCGCGCCATGTGCGTCGTTTTCGGGTGCCAGCCGGTTGGCGACCACACTCACCAGCAGGTTGCCCAAGGCCAGGTCGTGGAACAGATCTTCCGGCTGCTCCAGCTGGTTGTCTTCAAGGAAAGCGTTCATGTGATTTGGCGCGATGGCCTCCACGGATGCGCCGCGCCGGTTCAATTCTGTTTCCAGCATGTGCATGCCCAGCCGCACCGTATCTTCCGCTTCCAGGGACTTGATGTAGGCGCGGATGGCAGTCCGGGCTTTCGCCGTCGCCACAAAATCCAGCCAGGCCGGCGAGGGATGTGTATCGGCGTCGGTAATTACTTCCACCGTTTGCCCATGGTTCAGGCGGGTAGACAGCGGCACCTCAACCTTGTCCACCAGCACGCTGCGCGTGTGATTACCCACGTCCGTATGAATCGCGTAGGCAAAATCCAGCGCGCTGGCGTTGCGCCGCAGGTCGATGATCTTGCCTTTGGGGGTAAAGACAAAGATTTCATCAGGAAAAAGGTCCGACTTGGCGCCGTCAAGAAACTCCAGCGAATCCCCCGTGTGGCGCTGCACATCGACCAGTTGCATGAGCCACTCACGGGCTCGCAGCTGGGCCGTTCCGGCGGTGGTTTCCCCGCTCTTGTACTGCCAGTGTGCGGCCGCACCCTTCTCTGCCATCACGTCCATTTCTTCCGTTCGGATCTGGATTTCCACCGGCAGACCATAGGGGCTGGAAAGCACCGTGTGCAGACTCTGGTAGCCGTTGGCCTTGGGCAGCGCGATGTAATCCTTAAAGCGCCCGGGACGGGGTTGATAGAGCGCATGGGCGGCGCCCAAAGCCATGTAGCAGTGGGGCTCCGAGTGGGTGATGATGCGGAATGCATAGACGTCCATGACCTCGGAAAAAGACAGATCACGGACGCGCATTTTGCGATAGATGCTGTAGGGCGTCTTTTCCCGGCCAAGGATCCGGCAGGGCACACCGGTCTCGGTCATTTTGCGTTTCAGGGCCTTGCGGATGGAATCGATCACCTCTTCTCGATTGCCGGTCACTTCCTGCACATGTTCCGCAATGGTGCGATGGCGCCAGGGGTGCAGGTTGGCGAAGCCAAGATCTTCCAGTTCGGATTTGAGGACGTTCATGCCAAGGCGGTCGGCAATCGGCGCGTAGACATCCAGCGTTTCCCGCGCGATGCGGCGGCGTGAATCCGGCGCCATGATGCCCAGGGTGCGCATATTGTGCAGTCGGTCAGCGAGCTTGATGAAGATCACCCGCAGGTCGCGCGACATGGCCAGCAGCATTTTGCGGAAGCTCTCCGCGTCAGCTTCCTTGCGCGTGCGGAACTTCATCTTGTCCAGCTTGGTAACACCGTCAACCAGATCGGCAATCTCTTCGCCAAACTGGGCGGTGATGTCCTCCTTGGACAGTTCCGTGTCTTCGATGGTGTCGTGCAGCACAGCGGCGGCCACGCTGTGATGGTCCATGCGCAACTTGGCCAGAATGCTGGCCACCGCGACGGGGTGCAGGATATAGGGCTCGCCGGTTTTGCGAACCTGGCCCTCATGGGCGATCGCGCCAACTTCAAAGGCGCGAAGGACAACGGCGACCCGATCCGGCTCGAGGTAGGTGTTCAGGAGGTCCCTGAGTTCAAGGACCGGTTCCGGAAAGCTCGAGGTCGCCAGCATGAGTGATCCGGTCAGGCGGTCGGATCTTCCTCCAGATCGACCGCGTCGAAGACTTCCGCGGCTTCGATTTCTGCCTGGATCACGTCGACTTTCTCAGCGTCAATCAGCCCATCGGCGATTTCGCGCAGGGCAATCACGGTGGGCTTGTCGTTTTCTTCCTCGAGCATGGGCTCCGCGCCGTGGCCCAGTTGGCGGGCGCGTCGCGTTGCGGTCAGAACCAACTCAAAGCGGTTGGCTACGTTGTCGAGACAATCTTCTACGGTAATTCGTGCCATGGATCTGTTCCAAAACTAATGGTTATAGGGCAAGCCTTTAATTCTACCTGCTTCCCAGCAGCTCTGCCAGCAAGGCATGGTGGCTTGGGTCCGGTGGCGGTGCACCCTCGCGGCAAGCTTGAATCAACCTGGTGAGGTCGTTGAGGGCGCGATCAAAGTCGTCATTCACCACCACATGATCAAATTCCCCACAGTGGGAGATTTCCGCCTGCGCCTCGGCCATGCGGGCAGCGATGACCTCCGCTGAGTCCTGGCCGCGGTTCCCCAGTCGCTCGGCCAGAGCCGCCAGGGAAGGCGGCAGAATAAAAATGCTGTGACAGGCGGGGAAGGCATCGCGAACTTGGCGCGCACCCTGCCAGTCGATCTCAAGCAGCAAGTCCAGACCCCGGGCCAGCATGGCCTCGGTGGTGGCGCGATGTGTGCCATAGCAGTTGCCAAACACTTCGGCGCATTCCAGAAATTCATCCGCCTGCCGGCGCTGCTGGAAAGACTCCGTCGTGGTGAAATGATAGTGCTCGCCATCGATCTCGCCCGGCCGCTGGGGGCGCGTGGTGTAAGAAACGGACAGGCGCAGACGGTCATCGTTGGCGACAAGGGCGTTGACCAAGCTGGTTTTACCGGCGCCGGAGGGCGCTGCCACTACGAACAGGGCGCCCGGCGCATGCGCGGGGCTACTCGACATTCTGTACCTGCTCACGCATCTGTTCGATCAGCACCTTCAGCTCCACGGAGGCCTGTGTGGTGCGCTGGTCCACGGATTTGGAGCTGAGCGTATTCGATTCCCGGTTAAATTCCTGCATCAGGAAGTCGAGACGGCGGCCGACCGGT
>JABSSV010000328.1 GCA_013213875.1 Lysobacterales bacterium | reverse complement strand
GGCCGGCTGAGGCCGTGGCCCAGGCCAGGCAGGAGCGACCGGCAGTGCCGGCTCGGCAGCCGCGTTCACCGGTCGAGGGCTTGAGTAGTGATGAACCGTTTGTGAAAGCCCAGCGGTCCGCCACAGGGCCTGAAACGCAGGCCGATGCATCCACCCCGCCACCGGTGACCACCGCCGGAAAGCCGGCGCCGAAGCCGGAAACGGCACCTGCCTCCGAAAACGCGGTCGCTGTCCAACCGGCACCCGCTGTGAAAGCGCCGGCAAAGAAGCAGAATGGCGGGCCGCGTAACGCACCGATCAGCTTCTGGCAGCTGCCGGAAAATCTGCGTAACAGCTTTCCAGCGGGCAAGATCAACGTGCTGGTTTACGCCGAGGCACCGTCCGACCGTTTCGTGGTCATGCAGGGCAAGCGCTATCTTGAGGGTGATGCGCTGGGGCAGGGCTTCAAGGTGCACCGTATTGAGCCGGCACGGGTCGTATTTTCGCACCGCGCCTATCGCTTTTACATGACGCAATAGGCGTCTCTTTGGGCGCTCGGGGCCAGCCACCTGGTCGCTCCATGCCAGTGGGGAAAAGGCTGGAGGTCGCCGCTGCTGCTTGCTTTGCGCCAGCCCCGCCCCCATTTCGGCAATGAACGCGAAAACGGCGCGTTGGGACCTGCTATACGCATCCGGAGTTCACCTGCTCCGGCCGACGCCATAACCAACCGGGAATGACATCAAGCCATGGCTAAAGAACCGCTTTACCGAGTTGCCTTCCATAACCACGGCAAGGTCTACGAGCTTTACTGTACCGGGGTGACCAGCAGCGGCCTGTGGGGGTTTTTGGAAATCTCCGGCATGTTGTTCGATACGGATGCCCTGGTGGTGGACCCCACAGAAGAAAAAATGCGTGAAGAATTCGCTGATGTAGAGGTGCTCCATGTGCCCATGCACGGTGTGCTGCGCGTAGAACAGGTGCGGCGCAAGGGGCAGGCGCTGATCCGCGACCGCGAAAGCGGCGAAAAGGTGACTCCCTTTCCCATGACCCCACCCGCGCGGCCCGGGCAGTAGGCCCGGTCGCTAGCGCTTCTAATCCGGCCGCCGGCCAGCCAGTAGCGCCAGCGCACTGGCCAGTTCCGCATCCTGGCCGGCAGCGTTTTCATCACTGCTTACCGCAATATCCGGCGCCACGCCCGTACCTTCAATTTGACGACCTGAGGGGGTGAAGTAGCGCGCTGTGGTCAGCCGCAGCAGGGAGCCATCCTCGAGATACATGGAGGACTGCACCGTGCCCTTGCCGAAGCTTTTGCTGCCGATTAATTGCGCCCGCCCATGGTCCTGCAGAGCGCCGGCGACGATTTCTGCGGCCGAGGCGCTAGCGCCATTAATCAGTATGGCGGTGGGTACTCCGGGTGCCCACTGGCCTGGTTCCGCGTGATATTCAAACTGGCTGGACGGATAGCGGCCGCGCGTATACACCACCAGGCCGGCGTCAAGAAAGCCGTCCGCCAGGCGTGTCGCGCCCCGCACCACCCCGCCCGGGTTGTCCCGCAGGTCCATGACGATACCGCGCAGCTTACCGTCGGCCTCGTGCTGAAGCGTTTCGAGCTGCTCTCCGAATTCCTCTCCCGTGCCGGCGTGAAAATGGTTAACACGCAGATAGGCGATTTGTGCTGGCAGCAGCTTGCTGCTGACGCTGGTAGAGAGGGGTACGCCGCGCACCAGCGTCACGTCTCGCGCCGGCAATTTACCACTGCGTAGGCGCAGCTCTACCTTGGTGCCCGGGCGACCCCCCAGTGCGTTCACACTACCTGCCAGCCGGCGTCCACGAACGGGTACGCCGTCGATAGCGAGGATTAGATCGCCGCTTCTGACGCCGGCGCGGTAGGCCGCCCCGTGCGTGAACACCTTGCTAATGACCAGCCGTTGCTCACGAACCTGTACCTGTGCGCCGATGCTCCCGGCCGGGCCACCGGGCGCCGGGCCTGCGGCGGCCTTGGGTGCAGCCGGCTCAGCCGCCGGAACAAAAGCGCTGTAATCGTCCAGT
>JABSSV010000327.1 GCA_013213875.1 Lysobacterales bacterium | reverse complement strand
TCTCTGGAAGAGCGCATCCTGAACGAACAGTTCCGCTAGCAGTCATTTCTCAGGCTTTGAGAACGGCCTGTGTCACGCTGCAGCCATGCAACGAGAAAACGTAAGTGAATTGCACCCCCGGCCCCTGGTTGTGGCCATTTCTTCGCGCGCCCTGTTTGATCTGGGTCGTGCGCATGAGGTGTTCGAACAGGAGGGGCTGGCTGCCTACGCGCGCTATCAGCGGCGCCGCGAGGAGGACATATTAGCGCCGGGCATGGCCTTCCCGCTGGTGCAAAAGCTGTTGCGTCTGCGGCGGGCCGGTGGTTCCCAGCCGGCCGTCGAGGTGATTCTGGCCTCGCGCAACAGCGCCGATTCCGGCTTGCGAATTTTCAACAGCATCGAACACTACGGGCTGCAGGTTGAGCGCGCCGTTTTTACTAACGGTGAAGCCCCGCACCGCTATATGGAAGCGCTGGGTGCCGACCTGTTTTTGTCCACCCACGATGAGGATGTGCGGCGCACGCTGGCGGCCGGCTTTGCCGCCGCGCGCATCCTGCCTGGCTGTCCACGTGCCTCCCAGTCGGGCCCGTTGCGTATCGCCTTCGACGGTGATGCGGTGCTGTTTAGTGACGAGGCGGAGCGGGTATTTCAGGAGCAGGGCCTGGCGGCCTTTGCTGCCCGGGAGAGGGCGGCTGCGCGGGAACCGCTGAGCGGTGGTCCGTTCAAGCATTTGCTGCAAGCCCTGCACGAACTGCAGGCTGCCTATCCCATTG
The DNA here is from genome assembly GCA_013213875.1 of Lysobacterales bacterium. Taxonomy (GTDB): domain Bacteria; phylum Pseudomonadota; class Gammaproteobacteria; order Xanthomonadales; family SZUA-36; genus Marinihelvus. The sequence goes on along the minus strand of JABSSV010000327.1, from coordinate 3,924 downwards.
ATGCCAATCCGATTCGCACGGCGCTGGTCACGGCACGCTCCGCACCGGCGCACAAGCGCGTGATTCTGACCCTGCGACACTGGGGTATCCGTATCGACGAGGCGCTGTTCCTGGGTGGGCGTGACAAGGGTCCTTTCCTGTCTGCCTTTGGTGCGGATATTTTTTTTGATGATCAAAGCGTGCACTGCGAGTCAGCTCGTGAGCACGTGGCAACCGGGCATGTGTTGCATGGCGTACGGAACGAATAGTCGGCCGCCTTGTGCCCGGGGGCAGTCGACGGCCGGGTCAGGCTAGGGCAGGCAGGGGTGGCAGGATGCGCGGTTCCGGCTCCAATTCAATGGCAAAGGTTTGCCAGACATCGGCGCGGATGCGCGCTGCCAGCTGTGCCAGTTCGGCGCCACTGGCGCGGCCATAGTTCACCAGCACCAGCGCGTGCTGTGCTGAAACGCCGGCATCTCCCTCGCGAAAACCCTTCCAGCCGCAACGCTCAATCAGCCACGCCGCACTCACCTTAAAGCGGCCGTGCTGGCTGGCGTAGAGTGGGAGTTCCGGGTGTTGTGCTGCCAGCGCCTCGGCCCGCGCGGCATCAAGCACGGGATTCTTGAAGAAGCTGCCGGCATTACCCAACTGCGCGGGGTCTGGCAGTTTTTCCCGCCGCAGCCGAATCACCGCATCGCTCACTTCAAGCGCGCTGGGAGCCTGCGGGTTTTTGCTGGTTTCCTGCAGGGCTTGTGCGAGGCCGGCATAGTCCAGCCGTGGCGTGAAGTGATGCTGCAAGCGCAGGGTCAACGCCGTGATCAGGAAGCGTCCCGGCTCGGCGGATTTGAAGCGACTGTCACGATAGCCGAAAGCACAGGCGTCTCGGTCCAGCGTGCGCTGGCGCCGCGCTTGCCAATCCCATACGTGAACCTCAAGCAGGGACTCAGCCAGTTCTACCCCGTAGGCGCCGATGTTCTGGATCGGAGCGGCCCCCACCAGACCAGGTATCAGGGACAGGTTTTCGAGGCCGCTGAGCCCCTGAGCCAGGGTCCAGCGCACCACCGCGTGCCAGTTTTCCCCAGCGCCGAGGGTCACGCGTGTGCTGCGGTCAGATTCCCGCATGAGCTCACGTCCGGCCAGGCGCACCTGAAAGACCGTCCCCTTAAGGTCAGCGGCAAGCAACAGGTTGCTGCCACCGCCCAGGATCAGATCCCGTTGCGGCCGGAAGTGCAGCTGGGAGAGTTGCTGTCTGTCACTGATGGTTATCAGGCGCTCAGCCCGGGCGCTAACGCCAAAGCTGTTCAGTGGCTGTAGTTCGAAACTACCCGTGCCGGTCATGGTCAGGTGACGCTGGCGCTCTGATCCCGGACGGCCCGTGCCGCCTCGCCGATCAAATCCGGACCGCGATAGACAAAGCCGGTGTAAAACTGCACCAGATCTGCGCCCAGTGCGGCTTTTTCAGCGGCGTCGTCACCGCTAAGAATGCCGCCGACACCGACCAGGGCAATCTGGCTGGGCAGTTCCTTGCGCAAGCGCGCCAGTACCGTGTTGGAGGCCGACCGCACCGGTGCCCCCGACAAGCCGCCGGCTTCCTTGCCATGGGGCAGGTGCTGGACCGCATCACGAGCAATGGTGGTGTTGGTGGCGATCACGGCATCCATAGCATGGCGTGCGACTGCCTCAGCGATCATGGGTATGGCCTGGCTTTCCAGATCCGGAGCAACCTTCAGTGCAATGGGCACGCAGCGTCCGTGCTGATCTGCAAGCTGTTGCCGGCGTTCTGCCAGTGCGCCCAGTAGCGTGTCCAGTTCCTGTTCCCCGTGCAGATCTCTCAGGCCCTGGGTATTGGGTGAGGAAATGTTAACGGTGACGTAGTCAGCCACTTCGTAGACCGCATCCAGGCAGGTGAGATAGTCCTCGCTGGCCCGTTCATTGGGCGTATCGAAGTTTTTGCCGATGTTGATACCCAGCGGCCCCTTAAAACGACGCTTGCGGGCACGTTCAACCAGATGGGCAACGCCCTTGTTGTTGAATCCCAACCGATTGATCAAAGCTTGCGCCTGGGGCAGGCGGAATACCCGGGGCTGAGGATTTCCCGGCTGGGGACGGGGCGTGACCGTACCAACCTCGATAAAGCCGAAGCCCAGATCGCCCAGCGCGTCAATATAGTCGCCGTTTTTATCCATGCCAGCGGCCAGGCCCACGCGGTTGCCAAAGTCCAGGCCCATCAGCGACACGGGGTCGCTGACGCAGCTGCCAGCGATCCGGGTGGCGCCAAAGGCGTAGCCCAGGCGCAAGCCCTCGAGGGCAACTTCATGGGCCCGCTCCGGCTCCAGCCGGAACAGGCCCTTTTGCAGCAGACCGAACATCAGAGATCGAACTTGATGCCCTGGGCCAGAGGCAGTTCGCTACCCCAGTTGATGGTATTGGTCTGCCGGCGCATGTAGGCCTTCCAGGCATCAGAACCTGATTCGCGACCGCCACCGGTTTCTTTCTCACCGCCGAAGGCGCCGCCAATTTCGGCACCGGACGTGCCGATGTTGACGTTGGCAATGCCACAGTCCGAGCCGGTGGCCGCGAGAAAACGTTCGGCGCTGCGCAGATCGTTCGTAAAGATCGAGGAGGAAAGGCCCTGAGCCACGGCGTTTTGCATGGCAATGGCTTCGTCCAGGTCCTTAAAGGAGATGACGTAGAGAATGGGCGCGAAGGTTTCAGTTTGTACGACCTGCCAGTCGTTCTGGGCGGCGATGACCGTGGGCTCAACAAAGAAACCGGCACGCTCCAGCCTTTTGCCACCGGTTAACACCTCACCACCCGCGGCTTGCGCATCGGCTACGGCTTGTTCGAAGCGGGCCACGGATGCGGCATCCGTGAGCGGGCCCATGAGCGTGTCCGGGTCGTTCGGATCGCCGATGCGGACCTGGCCATAGGCGTTGACCAATGCGCTCTGCACCTCATCCAGAATATCTTCCTGGACCAGCAGGCGGCGGGTGGTGGTGCAGCGCTGTCCGGCGGTACCCACGGCACCGAAGACGATGCCCGGAATGGCCATTTTCAGGTCTGCACTGCGATCCAGGATCACCGCGTTGTTACCGCCCAGTTCCAGCAGGCATTTGCCCATGCGTGCGGCGACCCGGGCGCCTACCTCACGGCCTACTGCGGTTGAGCCCGTGAAAGACATGAGATCGACGCGTCGGTCATCAACAAAGCGTTCGGCCAGTTCAGCGCCATCCTCCACAAAGCTCAGGAAAATGGGCGGAAAACCGCCAGCTTGCAGTGCCTCGTTGCAGATGCGCTGCACGGCAATGCCGCAAAGGGCACCTTTGGGCGAAGGCTTCCAGACGGTGATGTTGCCGCAGATGGCGGCGAGGAAAGCATTCCAGGCCCACACGGCAACGGGGAAGTTGAAGGCGGAGATCACGCCAACAATACCCAACGGGTGCCATTGCTCATACATACGATGCAGCGGCCGCTCTGAATGCATGGTATTGCCGTAGAGCATGCGTGACTGGCCCACAGCGAAGTCCCCGATGTCGATCATTTCCTGCACTTCACCATCACCCTCGGCCTTGATCTTGCCCATCTCCAGGGCCACCAGGCTACCCAGGGCATCCTTGTGGGTCCGCAGTGCTTCCGTGCACAGGCGCACGGCTTCGCCGCGCTGTGGCGCGGGGACGCTGGCCCATTCCTTTTTCAGGGCCACCGCCGTTTCCATGACCTTTTCGTAGTCAGCTTTTGAGGCCGCCCAGATGGTGCCGATGGGCTCGCCAGTGGTGGGGTTTATGCTGGCAAAAGAGCGCGTTTTATGTTGTTCTGACCACTCGTTGAGCCCGAAACAGGCGCCGGGGTTTTCGGCCTTGATACCGAGGGAATTCAGGAAGTCCATGCTGTTTGTCCGGTTAGCGTAAAAAACGATCCATTATCGCACTCTGTTGTGCTTTCTGC
>JABSSV010000326.1 GCA_013213875.1 Lysobacterales bacterium | reverse complement strand
CACCGCGGTATTTCGTTCCAGCCAGCAGCGCGCCCAGGTCCAGTGAGTAGATCACCGCATCCCGCAACACTTCCGGCACCGTCTCTTCCACCACGCGCAGCGCCAGCCCCTCCGCCATGGCGGTCTTGCCCACGCCGGCTTCGCCAACGAAAAGCGGGTTGTTCTTGCGCCGTCGACACAGCACCTGGATCGTGCGCTCGATTTCCGCATCGCGGCCTATTAGGGGGTCAATCAGGCCCGCCGCTGCCCGTTCGTTCAGATTGCTGGCATAGAGATCCAACGGACTTTTGGATGCGTCAACGGCCTCCTCCGGAGCCTCAGCGCTTTGCGACTCTCCGCCGGCGCCGTCTTCTTCCAGCGGCGCAATGCCATGGGAGACATAGTTCACGACGTCCAGGCGCGTGAGATCATTCTTGTTCAGCAGATAGGTCGCGTAAGAGTCCTTCTCACTGAACAGGGCGATTAGCACATTGGTGCCCGTTACCTCCTGCTTGCCAGAAGATTGCACGTGGTAGAGGGCTCGCTGGAGCACCCGCTGAAAGCCGATGGTTGGCTGGGTATCCCGATTATCCTCATCGCCCAGCTGCGGCACGGTTTCCTCGATCACCTGTACCAGCTCGGCCCGCAGTTTTTCCAGATCAGCATTGAGCGCGCGCAGCACCGCCGCCGCATCAGAGTTATTGAGCAGCGCCAGCAAAAGATGCTCGACGGTCAGAAATTCGTGCCGCTGATTTCTGGCCTCCTGATAGGCCTCGGAAATGGTCACTTCCAGCTCTTTACTGAACATTGTTATTTACCTCGCGTAGCCCGGAGCCGCCCTGATCAGGCCTTCTCCATGGTGCATTTGAGCGGATGCTCGTTTTGACGTGAGAACTCGTTGACCTGCGCTACTTTGGTTTCTGCGATTTCAAAAGTGAAAACGCCGCACACGCCTTTCCCGCGCGTGTGTACATGCAGCATGATCTGCGTGGCACGATCGTGCCCCATGCTGAAAAAAATCTTCAGCACGTCGACCACGAAATCCATGGGCGTGAAGTCGTCATTGAGCAGCAGCACCTTGTACATAGGTGGCTTCTTGACCTCCGGGCGCGCTTCCTCGAGCGCTACCCCGCGACCCTGTTGTGATTCCAGATCCTTTGCCATACTTTGAGTGTATCTCAGCCTGTCAGATGCACAAAGATTTGGGGGCACACGCCACAAATTTCAGCCCCGCAATCAGCGATCGGCTGGTTTGACATTGCGCCAGGCCACCCCCATTAATGCTGCAGGCCGGAGCACATGCTATGGAAACCAACCCTTACTTCGATCAACAGCATAATGCATTGACCATGGTGGCCATGTCAGGCGGCGTTGATTCGTCTGTTTCAGCCCTGTTACTGCAGCGCGCGGGCGTGCCCATTGAAGGCATGTTCATGAAGAACTGGGAAGAAGATGATCGCTTTGGCACCTGCCCCGCTGAAGAGGACGCCGCCGATGCGCGCGCCGTTGCCGAGCGCCTTGGACTGCCCCTGCACACGCGAAATTTCGCCGACGAGTACTGGGACCAGGTGTTCGAGATATTTCTGGCAGAGTACCGGGCCGGGCGCACGCCGAACCCGGACATCCTCTGCAACCGGGAAATCAAATTCAAGACATTCCTCGAGCATGCGGAAGACCTGGGCGCAGAATGTATCGCCACCGGTCATTACTGTCGCAGTGGCTGGCGAGATGGCAAGGCCCGCCTGCTGCGCGGCCTGGACCACAACAAGGACCAGAGCTACTTCCTCTATGCCATCGGGCACGAGCAGCTGGCACGCACCCGGTTTCCCGTGGGCGAACTGGAGAAAGGCGCGGTGCGCGAATTAGCGCAAACAGCCGGCTTTGCGGTGCACGACAAGAAGGATTCGACCGGCATCTGCTTTATCGGCGAGAGAAACTTCAAAGCGTTCCTGTCAGCCTACATTGATGGCGCAGAGGGGCCTGTCTGTACGCCCGACGGCCAGCACATCGGGACCCACGACGGGCTCATGTTCTATACGCTGGGGCAGCGTCAGGGCCTGGGTATCGGCGGCGTCAAAGGCTATCCGGACGCCCCCTGGTACGTGCTTCACAAGGATCTTGATAACAACGTGCTTTATGTGGGTCAGGGACATGACCATCCCTGGCTGCTGGCGGACCGCGTGGTGGCCAGTCAACTCACCTGGATAGCGGGTGAGGCACCGGAGCCGGGGCAGCGCTTCGGCGCCAAACTGCGCTACCGGCAGCAGGATCAGGCCTGCACGCTGGAGCGCTTGGACGAACAAGGCATGGTGGTGCGCTTCGACCAGCCACAGCGAGCAGCGACACCGGGCCAGTCACTGGTGCTCTATGACGGTGACGAATGCCTGGGAGGCGGTATTATTGACACCATGAACGCACCTCCTATGGAACAGGCACGGCGCTCATGAGTCAGCAGGCGCTTGCCCTCGCGGGGGTCATGCAGGCCACGGAACTGGTTCGCCAGGCGGCTCGCCATGGCACCTGGTCCGGCTATGCGGCCAGCGCCAGCCTTGCCAGCGTATTTCGTCTCGAAAGCGCGAACGTGGACGAAATCTACGGTGACCGGCAACGCATGCGCCTGGGGCTGGAAACGGTGCATGCGGTCTTCAGCGGTACACACCCGCACGCGGAGTCACTTCAGCATGCGGTCTGTCTCCTGCGCCTGCAAAAGCCGTTTACGGCCAACCGCGCCATGCTCCATACCACTGGCGCGGCGCTCAGCGACATTATCCATCAGAGCCGTGATCTGGAGCCCCACGAGGCCGAGGAGTACCAGGCTGAGCAGCTGGCGGCGCTGTATAAGAAAACCGTATCGCAGCTAAGCCCCCGCATTATGGTGCAGGGCAACCCCCAGTACTTGCAGGCGCCACGCACCATCGCATGGATACGTGCCCTGCTCTTTGCCGGTCTGCGTTCCGCCGTGCTCTGGCGCCAAAGCGGCGGGGGACGGTTCAGCCTGATTTTCGGACGCCGACGCATCCTGCAGCAAACGGAAGCCTTGCTTGGCAGCTAAACGCGCGCCCGTGTCTGTGAAGCGCCCGCCACATCAGTGATAATAAGAATGTGCCGCCGCCTCGGGCGCAGGCGCAGAACGATAGCCCCGGCCGCCCTGCGGCCGCAGCCAAAACCATGGGAGACCCTTTATGGCCGATTCATTCGCCTGCTACAGAACGCTGGACTGTAATGGCCAGCAGTACGGTTACTACAGCCTGCCGGTACTCAGTCAACAACATGACATCAGCCGCCTGCCTTTCTCCCTGAAAGTGTTGCTCGAAAATCTTTTGCGCCATGAAGACGGTATTGACGTTACGCGCGGTGATATTGAAGCACTGGCCAACTGGGACCCGCAGGCTGAACCCGATACGGAAATTGCCTTCACGCCAGCTCGCGTGGTGCTCCAGGACTTTACGGGTGTTCCCGCCATCGTCGATCTGGCGGCCATGCGCGACGCCATGCAGAAGCTGGGCGGCGATCCCAATCTTATTAATCCCCTGTCACCGGCGGAACTGGTCATCGACCATTCCATTCAGGTAGACAAATTCGGCTCCCATGACGCACTGGATCTGAACAATCTGATTGAGTTCAAACGCAACAAGGAGCGTTACAGTTTCCTGCGCTGGGGCCAGAACGCCTTCAGCAATTTCAAGGTGGTACCGCCGAACACGGGCATTGTGCACCAGGTGAATCTTGAGCATCTGGCGCGGGTTATTTTTGGTGCGGAGCAAAAGGGGCAGCTCATGGCCTATCCGGATACGGTGGTGGGCACGGATTCGCACACGACCATGATCAATGGCATTGGCGTGCTGGGCTGGGGCGTCGGTGGCATCGAGGCTGAGGCCGCCATGCTGGGTCAGGCCATCACCATGCTGATTCCCCAAGTGGTCGGTTTTAAACTGACCGGCAAGCTGTCTGAAGGCGCCACCGCCACGGACCTGGTGCTAACCGTGGTCGAGATGCTGCGCGAGCTGGGCGTGGTGGGCAAATTTGTTGAGTTCTTTGGTGAGGGTTTGAACGAATTGCCGCTAGCAGACCGGGCCACCATCGCCAATATGGCACCAGAATACGGCGCCACCTGCGGTATTTTCCCCATTGACGAGGAAGCACTGAACTACATGCGTCTGTCCGGCCGCAGTGAGGAGCAGGTCGCGCTAACCGGGGCCTATGCGCGTGCCCAGGGCTTGTGGCGCGATGATAGCGCACCGGATGCGGTCTACAGCACGGTATTGGAACTGGATATGAGTGACGTGGTGCCCTCCCTGGCCGGGCCCAAGCGTCCCCAGGACCGGGTCCTGCTTAGCGCGGCGCGCGCCAACTACCGGGAGCATCACGGTGGGCTTGCCAGCGAAGAGGACACGGGGGCTTCGGTGCCGGTAACGCGCGATGGCATGACCTTTGATCTGAACGATGGCGCCGTGGTCATTGCCGCCATTACCTCCTGCACCAACACCTCCAATCCAGCGGTTATGCTGGCTGCGGGTTTGCTGGCGCGTAACGCGGTCCGGGCCGGTGTGCGGGTTAAACCCTGGGTCAAAACCTCCCTTGGGCCAGGTTCCCGGGTGGTCACGGACTATCTGGAACAGGCCGGGCTCATGGATGATCTGGAAGCATTAGGTTTCCACGTGGTGGGTTATGGCTGTACCACCTGCATTGGTAATTCCGGTCCACTGCCGCAGGAAATTGGCGATGCGATTCGCGCCAATGATCTGGTGGCCTGCTCTGTCCTGTCGGGGAACCGCAACTTCGAGGGCCGCGTCCATGCCGATGTGAAAATGAACTATCTGGCGTCACCACCGCTGGTGGTGGCCTATGCGCTAGCCGGTAGCATGAACATCGACATCACGCAGGAACCGCTGGGCGTGAACGCTGACGGTGCTCCGGTTTACCTGCGTGAGCTGTGGCCCAGCGCGCATGAGATTCAGGAAGTGGTGAACCAGCACGTGACCCGCGACATGTTTCAGGCCAGTTACCGTTCGGTTTTTGACGGCTGTGAGCGTTGGCAGAACATCGATACCCCCGTGGGCGATATGTTCGCCTGGCAGGACGACTCCACCTACATTCAGAATCCGCCCTACTTTGTCGATATGGGCATGGAGCCGCCCGGCATTCGGGATCTGGAAGGCGCACGCTGCCTGGCCAAACTGGGTGACTCGATCACCACGGATCACATCTCTCCGGCCGGTGCCATCAGCGAGGATTCACCGGCAGGTATTTATCTCAAATCCAAGGGTATTGCGCGCGTTGATTTCAATTCCTATGGGTCACGCCGTGGCAACCATGAGGTCATGATGCGTGGCACCTTTGCCAATGTGCGCCTGCGCAATCAGCTGGCGCCCGGCACGGAAGGTGGCTGGACCCGCATGCAGCCCCATGGTGAGCAGATGAGTATCTATGATGCCGCCATGCGCTATCAGGCTGAGCAGATTCCCCTGGTGGTGCTCGCCGGCAAGGAATACGGCACGGGTTCCTCTCGTGACTGGGCCGCCAAGGGTACGCAGCTACTGGGCGTGAAAGCCGTGATCACGGAAAGCTTTGAGCGTATCCACCGCTCCAACCTCATCGGCATGGGCGTCTTGCCCCTGAACTTCTTGGCCGGTGAGAATGCTGATTCGCTGGGGCTGGATGGCTCTGAAACCTTCAGCATTACCGGTCTGGGCGACGGCACCGCGGAGACGGTAGACGTCACTGCGCGCAAGGAAGACGGGGTTGAAATTCAATTCACCGCCACGGTGCGCCTCGATACACCGAAAGAAATCGAGTACTACCGGCACGGTGGCATCTTGCACTATGTGCTGCGCCAACTGGCCCATGATGCACCGCCCGCCGGTGCCAGTGCCGCCGCCTGAGTCATAGCCATAGGCCGCCGCGCTTGCGCGGCGGTCCTGGTCCTCTGCGATCAGGCGGGACCGGCACTGCTGCGGCTGTAGTGATGAACCCGGGCCAACAAGCGTCGCTCACACCACAAATGTCCCACGCCCTCCTGTTCAAGGCGCACCACGGATCCCTCAGCGCGGAGCTGCTCCAGCCCCTCCGCTACCACGGGTAGCCCCACACCCAGCCCGGCGCCGAGACGGGCGCGGCTGACCGGCCCAAGCGCCGCCAGGCGGTCACGCATCAGGGCCATAAGCGCCGGGCCCCGCTGGGGTTGCTCCGGATTGATAAGACCCGCCGCCGGGGCTGGCCGGATGATTGCACCGGGATGCAGGGCCTGCCATTCGGGCAGGCGCGCGTCCGCCACCCAGAAGCAGGCGCCCTCAGGCAGACGCAATAGAAAAGCCCGCTGCTCCGCCTGCAGGGCCTGGAACCAAAGGCTCCAACGCTGGGGTAAGGCGGCAGCGCCACTCAATGACTCGCCGGTGCTGTATTCAGACTGGCTCAGCCCACCCACCTCTAGCAGCGCCTGATACAGCTCGTCCGGACTGGCCGGGTGAATCCAGACTTCTTTGCTGACTCGGGCGCAGGCCTCCTGACGAATACGGCGCAGCGCAGAGCCTGGGATTGCTGCTGGCGCCGGTCGTGCTATGGCGCGGGTGCGACGTTCCTCAGCTTCACCGTCATCCAGAAACGCATAGGGCCGTGCGCTGATGATTTCCGCCGCCAATGGTGACGGACCTAGCAAATCCGCACAGGTGACCCGGATGGTTCCTGCCCGGAGCTGCTCCAGCACCTGCTGTAGGCCCGCGAGATCCATGGCTTCCTGTAAGCAGTCCCGAAGCGTTTGCTGCACCAGCGGATGATCGGGAACAGCGCGTGGGCCAGACAGGTTCTCCGCGCAAGCCAGCTGGTCAGGAAAGACCACGCTAACCAGATCTTCCGCCTGATTGCGCTGCCACTGAGCGGGCACCCGCCGGCCATTGCGCATGCGTTCTATGGCCAGTGCCGTGGTCGCGTTCCAGCGCCAGTGCGCCTCAAACAGGGGCGCATCCAGCAGGGCCTGGATCAGGACAGACTCAACGCTATGGGGATGGAGATAGCGCATGACCTCTGCCAGTTCGAAGCTGTGCGTTTCACTCAGGGAAAGAATGAGACAATCTTCCAGTGCGGCGGCCTGTAGTTCGAAATTGAATTGGCAACAAAAGCGTTTACGCAAGGCCAGACCCCAGGCTCGCATGACACGGGCGCCCAGCGGCGCGTGTAATACCAGGTGCATATTGCCCGTCTCATCGAAGAAACGCTCCAGCACCACCTGGCTGTGATCCGGGAGGCAGCCGAACGCCTCCCAGGCAGGATGCAGGTAAGCCACCAGTTGCGCCGCTGCGGCCGATTCAAAGCCCTGCGCTAACAGATGCTCCCGGGCCCGTGCGGCACCGGCCTGGGAAAAATCACGGGCCAGCTGCTGCCGCAAGCGGCTGACGGCCTCACTAAGCACGTCGCTTCGTCCGGGGCGCTCTCCAAACCAGAACGGCACGTTGGGCGGCTGATCACCCGCATCCTGCACCAGCACCCGACTCTGCTCCCGCTGCAGAAACTGATAGTTCCTGTTGCCAAGCTGAAAGATGTCACCGGCCACGCTGTCAAAGGCGAAATGTTCCCCTAGCGTGCCAATTTTCTCCTCCTCGGGCATGAGGATGACGTCGTAGTCAAACTGGTCCGGGATGGCACCGCCGTTCTGGAGGGCCATCTGACGCGTGCCCGCATGCGCATGGATTTGACCGTCGAGGCCCGCTGCCCGCAGCCAGGCAGAGCGGCGTCCGCGGCGACTGGCATAGCCCCTGGTCAGCATCTCTAGTACGGCTTGGAAGTCCGCGTCGCTAAGTTCCCGATAGGGCCAGGCACAGCGCACCAGGGACAGTAACTCCTGCGCCGTCTGCGGCCTGCTGGCTACCTCTGCCACCAGTTGCTGGGCCAGCACGTCCAGCGCACCTGGGGGGACCTCCAGCCAGTCCAATGCTCCCGCTTGCTCGGCCTGTAGCAGGGCCATGCACTCCACCAGATCGTCCCGACTCAGTGGATAGAGACGCCCTTTGGGCAGGCCCTTTACCGCATGCCCGGAGCGTCCCACCCGCTGGAGAAAAGCGTTGATGCTACCTGGGGAACCGAGCTGACAGACCAGATCCACGGCGCCTACGTCAATTCCCAGTTCCAGCGAGGCCGTGGCCACCAGCACACGCACCTCACCCGCCTTCAGCGCCTGTTCTGCACGCTGACGGCTGGCTCGGGAGAGGCTGCCGTGATGGGCCATGACCGCATCGGGTTCCAGACGCTCGGTGAGCGCATGTGCGACCCGCTCCGCGAGGCGTCGCGTGTTCACAAAAACCAGCGTGGTTGCGTGCGCGCTGATCTGCCGGGTCAAGTGCGCATAGATTTCATCCCAGACCGCGTGCGACATGACCGGCGCCAGTGGTGTATCGGGCAAGGCCAGGGCCAGATCGCGCCGACGTTGATGACCCGCGTCAACGATTGCTGCGGGCGCTGTGCCGGTCAGAAAACTGGCCATGACAGGTAAAGGCCTCTGCGTTGCCGAGAGCCCGATACGGCGCGGCCGGTGCGCCAGGCGATCCAGCCGCGCCAGGGACAGGGACAGGTGCGCGCCCCGTTTACTGCCGGCCAGGGCATGGAGTTCATCGACGATAACCGTCTGTACCGGCGCCAGCATCTTACGACCGGACTCTGAACTGAGCAGCAGGTACAGGGACTCCGGCGTGGTGACCAACACATGCGGCGGGCGCCGCACCATGGCGGCCCGATCTGCCGCCGCCGTGTCGCCGGTCCGCACCGCCGTGCGGATACCGGAACCGGGTTGGCCGGTCTGATTCAAAACCGCCTCAATGCCTGCCAGCGGGCCGTCCAGATTGCACCGCACATCATTGGAAAGCGCCTTGAGCGGCGACAGGTAAAGCACGCATAGCTGGTCCGGCAAAGGCCCCCGGCGACTCGCCCGCACCAGATCATCAAGACTGCACAGCAAGGCAGCCAGCGTCTTACCACTGCCCGTAGGTGCCGCGATCAGCGTGTCATGGCCCCGGCGAATTTGCTCCCAGGCTGCCAGTTGCGTGTCCGTGGCGTGGGGAAACGCCGCCGCAAACCATGCGGCTACCGGTGAGCAGAAATAGCGGTTGAGTGCGCACGGCTCCATGCACGCATGCTAGCGGCGCTGCTTCGCAAAAGGTGAGAATGACCCGAGCCAGAGAGGGGCTTGGTCGCGCTAGGGGCCAATGGGCTCCCAATCGGCCTGCCACAGCATCCACTCGCCATCCTCGAAGGACCACTGGGTGGTGATGTTGAACAGCTGGCCTTCGGCGGGAAACCAGCCCGCGCCGCCGCCAGTCACCAGCGCCTTGAAGCGCGCTTCTGCCAGATTGGCACTTTGTACGGTCACGGTAATTGGAAACAGCTGGGCCTGGATGCGGCGCCGCTGGTTCATCTGCAGGAACATGAAGCGTCGGAAGTCATCCCGCGTCATCTGGCCCTGCTGGGCGCCAAAGCCAGTGGCCACATGCGCCATGAAGTTAGCGCGCTCGCCGTTCTCACCGGCCAGTTCCATGGAGGCGATGCGGCCCTTAACCTGATCCTCGATGCTGGCATCGGGCCCGCAGCCTGCGAGGAGAAAAAGCGCCAGTAGCGGCGTGTAACGTAACAGTCTGAACATGGAACGGGCTACTCCTCGGCAGCGAGATAGCGTTCCAGTAGCATGGACGAGACCACGATCAGATCGTGCTCGGTCACCAGCCCCACCAGCTTGCCATCCTTCACCACCGGCAGACAGGCCATATTGCCCTCACGCATGAGACGGATCGCCTGCACGGTGCTGGTCTCCGGAGCCACGGTAACCGGCTCGGAATTCATGATTTCGCGTACCGTGACCTTTTTGTCCGGACCCAGACGGCCGGTCGCCACCAGTCGCAACAGGCTTCGATGCGATACCAGGCCCACCAACTCCCCGTCATCACCCTCTACCGGCACATGGCGCACATGGCGCCAGTCCATAAGCGATGCGGCAAAGTCCACAATGTCATCGGCACGCACGGTGAACAGATCCGTCACCATGAACTGCGATACAAACTGATAGCTGTCGCGAAAATCGAGCTGTTCACAAAACTCGGCCAACTGCCAGCGGCTGATGGGCAGATTGCCGGATTGCTGATCGATCATGCTGGAGACCAGGCAGCGCATGCGTTGATCGCGGGTACCCTGCTCCTGCATCTTGTGCGCCGATTCCAGCAACCAGCGCGCGCCGGTTCGCCGCGCCTCGACCCGATCACGGATCACGTCCAGATAGCGGGCTGCCGAGTCCGGTGCAATGCCCATATGATCGAGCCCGCTCCGGGCCAGCGGGAGCAATTCTTCAAGGATCAACTCCTGGGCCGTCAGATAGCGATCACCGAACCAGTTCAGCTGGGCGCGGAGCCCATCGCGAGCGGCCGCTAGGAAGTTGGCTTTCACATCATCAAAAGCCAGGCGCTCGCGAATATCCCCTTCCTGGGCGTCCATACCGGCCACCATGCCGAAGAAAAACGCCGCATTGGCAATTTCATCCAGCACCGTTGGCCCTGAGGGAATCACGCGATTCTCAATGCGCAGATGGGCAATGCCATCGTGCACGCCATAGCAGGGGCGATTCCAGCGGTAGACGGTGCCGTTATGCAGACGCAGGGCATTCAGGCTGGGTGCCTCGCCCCGTTCGACCATGGCGAGCACATCTTCTTCGCATTCCGTGGTCAAAATCACGCGAAAGCGCGCGATATCTTCCTTAAAAATCTCGACTACGGACTCATCCACCCAGCGGTCACCAAAATGCACACGGGGCTTGAGACCGCGTGCCTGATGGGTCTCGGAGCGCGCATCAATCGAATGCTCAAACACCGCAATCCGGCTCTCATGCCAGAGCCGGTGCCCGAGCAGAATGGGTGAATTGACTGCGGCAGCCATCAACGGCGCCGTGACCAGCTGCGCAATGTTATAGATGCGTGCAAAGCGGTCCGGCTCAACCTGCAAGTGCACCTGGAAGCTGGTGTTGCAGGCTTCCAGCATGACGTTGTCATGCTTGACGTTCAGTTGGTCAATACCGTTGATGGTGAACTCAAAGTCCTTGCCACGGAGCGCCCGCAGGGCGTCGTTGAGGGCAAAATAGCGTGGCGAGGGCACCATGGCGTCCAGGGACAGATGTTCGCGGCTTAGCGTGGGCAGAATGCCCACCAGGGCGATGTCCAGATCCATCTCGGCCGCCCGACGGCGCGCCAGTTGATAGATTTCCCGCGTTTCTGCTTCCAGACGATCCAGACAGTGCGCGTTGACTTCCTGCACGCTCATGTTCGCTTCGAGATTGAACAGACCGATCTCATGGGTGAAGCGGTCGTCGTTGATGCGTTCCAGCAACTCCAGCGCCTTCAGGGCCGGCTGACGCGAACGCTTGACGATAAACATTTCCTGCTCTGCGCCGATGCGGGCTTTGCCCGTTTCAATCATGCCGCGCTCGAGCATGTCCTCCAGGGCCTGCACCTCCTTAAGCAGAGAGCGCATAAAGCCCTGACGGCTTTCTTCGTCGGTCATCGGTTTGACGTTCTGCTCGCCCACGGGGCTTGCCTCCCTTGCCATGCCAGCCCACAGGAGCGCACCCTTCCATGCTCACGTCGGCCCGAAACCACTGCGCACACCAGAACCCAGCGGCCGTCGCCGGGATCCGGCGACTGGGTGCGATGATAAACAGCTAGCGGTAATCGGGCAAACCGGGCAAGAGATTTCCGGCCGAACTTGTCAGCCTCCTGACGCTATGATGGAATGGCGGCGAGCGCGTCGCTTGCGTGGCGCGCGGTGTCCAGTCCACAGGAGTCCCGCATGAGCAACAAGCCATGGCAGCAGCATTATGCCGAAGGTGTACCCGCCGAAATTGATTTGAGTCAATACAGTTCGGTGGTGGATATTCTGGAGCAAAGCTGCCAGCAGTTTCGCGACCGACCCGCCTTTGAGAACTTCGACACGGTAATCAGTTTTGGCGAACTGGATCGGCTGAGCCAGAGTTTCGCCGCTGCGCTTCAGGCGCGGGGGCTACAAAAAGGCGATCGTGTAGCGCTCATGCTTCCCAACACGCTGCAGTATCCTATCGCCCTGTTTGGTGTTCTGCGCGCTGGCATGGTGGTGGTGAACACCAATCCCATGTACACGGCACGCGAACTGAAGCATCAGTTGAATGATTCCGGTGCCAAAGCCATTGTGGTGGTCGATAACTTTGCCCATGTGCTGGAAAAAGTCATGGACGAAGTGGCGGTGGAGCATGTTTTCACCACCGCCGTTGGGGATATGCTGGGCTTTCCCAAGGGCGCGTTGCTCAACTTTGTGCTCAAA
Source organism: Lysobacterales bacterium (assembly GCA_013213875.1). Lineage (GTDB taxonomy): Bacteria > Pseudomonadota > Gammaproteobacteria > Xanthomonadales > SZUA-36 > Marinihelvus. The sequence goes on along the minus strand of JABSSV010000326.1, from coordinate 996 downwards.
CGGGTACGCAAAGCCGTGCCGGCCTACTCCCTGCCCAAAGCCGAGCGCTTCAAGAACGTACTCAAGCAGCATGATGGCCAGACGCCGAAAACGGAGGAGATCGGCTTCACGGACATCGCCTTTTTGCAATATACCGGGGGCACCACGGGAGTCGCCAAGGGTGCGGTGCTGACCCATCGCAACATGGTGGCCAATATGCTGCAAGCGAAAAGCTGGCTGGGCGACCTGGACGTCGGCAGCGAGGTCATCGTGACCGCGCTTCCGCTCTATCATATCTTTGCGCTGACGGCGAACTGCCTGGTCTTTATGTCGCTGGGAGCACGCAATCTGCTCATTACCAACCCGCGGGATATGGACGGATTTGTAAAAGCCCTGGGCACGAGTGGCTTTACCGCTATCACCGGCGTCAACACTTTGTTCAACAGCATGCTCAACACGCCCGGCTTCGAGCAGCTCGACTTTTCGAAGCTGAAACTGGTGCTGGGCGGCGGCATGGCCGTACAGCGGGCCGTCGCGGAGCGCTGGAAGGAAGTCACGGGCGTCACCCTGGTAGAGGCCTATGGTTTGACGGAAACCTCGCCCGCAGCCTGCATTAACCCCATGACCCTGAGCGAATATAACGGCTGCATCGGTCTGCCCATTTCCTCCACGGAATGCGCCATTCTCGGTGAGGATGGGCAATGGCAACCAGTGGGTGAGGTGGGCGAGTTGTGCATTCGTGGCCCGCAGGTCATGGCCGGCTACTGGCAGCGACCGGAGGAGACCGCCAAAGTCCTGTCCGAGGATGGCTGGCTGCGCACCGGTGATATGGCGTGCATGGATGAGCATGGCTTCTTCAAGATCGTCGACCGGAAGAAAGACATGATTCTGGTGTCCGGCTTCAATGTGTATCCCAATGAAATTGAGGACGTGATTGCGGCGCACGAGAAGGTGCTGGAGGTGGCCGCCATCGGCGTACCCCATGAGCATTCCGGCGAGATCGTCAAGGTCTGCATT
>JABSSV010000325.1 GCA_013213875.1 Lysobacterales bacterium | reverse complement strand
GGCAGCCCCCTGATCCTGCTGCTGCTGGGAGGCTTCCTGATCTCCGAGGCCATGGCTGACTCCGGTGCACACAAGCGGCTGGCTCTGTATATGGTGAATCTCTTTGGCGGCGCCAGCGCCCGCAGTCTGGTCCTGGGCTTTATGGTGGCCTCAGCGCTGCTCAGTATGTGGATTTCCAACACGGCCACCACGCTGATGCTGCTGCCGGTCGCGCTGGCGGTGCTGGCCCATGCGCAGCGACGACTGGCGATACCCCTGCTCTTGGGCATCGCCTACGCCGCCAGCATTGGCGGCATCGGCACGCCCATTGGTACACCGCCCAACCTGGTGTTCATGCAGGTCTATGCAGACCGCTTTGGCGCGCCACCCACCTTCCCCGAGTGGATGAGTTTCGGTTTGCCCGTCGTGGTTATTCTCGTACCCATTGCCGCCCTGTGGCTGACGCGTGGCGTGCGCCTGGAGCAAGCCGTGGTATTGCCAACGGTAGGCAGATGGCAGCCCGTTGAACGGCGCGTGCTGCTGGTCTTCGCGCTGACCGCCAGCGCCTGGATCACACGCAAGGCGCCCTTTGGTGGCTGGAGCGAGTGGCTACAGCTACCGAATGCGAACGATGCGTCTGTGGCCCTGCTCGCGGCGGTCTTGATGGCGGTGTTACCGGCCGGCAACGGACAGCGCCTGCTGCGCTGGGAGGCCGCGCGCAAAATCCCCTGGGAAGTTTTAATCCTGTTTGGCGCAGGCATTACCATCGCCAGTGCCTTTATCAGCAGCGGCCTGGCTGACCTGATCGCCCAGCAGCTCACCATACTGTCCAGCGTGCCGCCCTGGTTAATGATTCTGCTCGTGTGCCTGGTGGTGACTTTCCTGACCGAGGTGACCAGCAACACCGCCACCTCCAGCCTGCTCATGCCATTGCTGGCCTCGGCGGCCGTGGTCATGGACATTGACCCCAGACTCTTGATGATTCCAGCCGCCATGAGTGCCAGCTGCGCCTTCATGCTACCGGTGGCCACCGCACCCAATGCGGTTATCTATGGCAGCGGACGGGTGCGGGTCAGCGATATGGCCCGTGCCGGTCTAATGCTGAACCTGATCGGCGCCCTGGTGATCAGCGCCGTGTGCTACTGGTTGTTGGGCTAAAACAGGGCGACCAGGTCCACAGGATTAGTTTTTCTTTCGCGGCAGGTAGAGATCGGTAACGGTACCCTCAAACACCTCTGCCGCCATGCCGACGGTCTCCGACAGCGTAGGGTGTGGATGAATGGTCAAGCCGATGTCGGCGACCTCAGCGCCCATCTCGATGGCCAGACAGGCCTCGGCAATAAGATCACCGGCGTGAGTACCGACAATGCCTGCACCCACGATGCGATGCGTTGATTTATCGAACAGCAGCTTCGTATGCCCCTCTGCGCGGCCGTTGCCCAAAGCCCGGCCACTAGCGGCCCAGGGGAATTTGCCGACGCCGATATCAATGCCCTGCGCACGCGCCTCGTGCTCGGTTAACCCAGCCCAGGCCACCTCCGGATCCGTGTAGGCGACGGACGGTATCACTCGCGCATCGAAGAAACTTTTCTCACCGGCACACACCTCGGCGGCAACTTTGGCCTCGTGCGTCGCCTTGTGCGCCAGCATGGGCTGACCGACGATATCGCCAATGGCGAAGATATGCGGCACATTGGTGCGCATCTGTTTGTCGACCGGAATAAAGCCCCGCTCGGTCACCTCAACTCCCGCCGACTCGGCACCGATGCGGTGGCCATTGGGTGCGCGCCCAATGCTGACCAGCACGCGGTCAAATAGCGAACGGTCGGGTATCTGCTCGCCCTCAAAGCTCGCATGCAGCCCGTCTTCCCGGGCCTCAATTCCCGTTACCCGGGTCTGCAGACAGATCGACTCGTAGCGAGTCTCAATGCGTTTTTGCAAGGGCCGGACCAAATCGAGATCCGCGCCAGGCATAAGCTGATCGGTGAGTTCCACGACGGTTACCGCAGCGCCCAGCGCGGCGTAAACACTGGCCATCTCCAGGCCGATAATGCCGCCGCCTACCACCAGCAGACTGGCGGGAATGTCCTGTAGCTCCAGCGCGTCGGTCGAGTCCATCATGCGCGGATCGTCCCAGGGAAAGCCGGGCAGTTTTATGGCCTGGGAGCCGGCCGCAATGATGGCCTGCCGGAAGCTCACCTGCTGCTCGCCTTCCGCCGTACTGACCGTCATATGGTGGGCATCGCTGAAGATGCCGGTGCCCGTAAGCACGGTCACACCCCGCCGCTTGGCCATGCCTCCAATACCGCCGGTAAGCTGACCGACCACCTGATCCTTCCAGCTGCGGAGCGGATCAACCTGAATTTCCGGCGCGCTGAAGACCACACCGTGCCGCGACATCTGCTCAGCCTCATCGATGACCGCGGCCGCATGCAGCAGGGCCTTGGAGGGAATACAGCCCACGTTCAGACAGACACCGCCAAGCGCTTCATAGCGCTCTACCAGCGCCACCTTCAGACCCAGATCAGCCGCACGAAAGGCCGCCGTGTAGCCGCCGGGACCGGAACCCAGCACCAGCACGTCGTAATCGAAATCACCCGCGGGCGGCGCCGGCGCAGACGTAGCTGCCGGGCTGGGCATGGCCGCCGCGGCTGGCTGTGCCGGTGCCTGTTCCTCTACTGCCGCGCCCCCCGCCGGAGCTTCCGCCTGCTCCTGCTCAGGCGCCTGCTCTTGCGCGAGTTCCAGTGTCGCAATCAGACTGCCTTCAGAGACTTCGTCACCGAGCGCAACCTCCAGCGACAGCAGTGTTCCGGCAGCGGGTGCCGGCACTTCCATGGTTGCCTTGTCGCTTTCCAGCGTCACCAGCGACTGCTCCGCCAGCACCGTATCGCCCACGGCTACCAGCACCTCAATCACCGGCACATTGTCGAATTCACCGATGTCCGGTACCCGGACCTCCAGTTGTTTGCTCATGCGCCTGCGCTCCCGGTGCTGGCAATAATCAGGTTGCCGCCTTCCTGGCGGATAGAAAAGTGTTTCAGAAAGCTCATGCCCAGAAGTGCTTCCTCGCCCAGACCGGGCGTGATGGTGGCGCGTACGTTGCGCCGTTCCAGCCCGCCCAGGGATACGGAATCCAACCGCGTCATCCAGGCAGGTGCAGGTCCGGCAGCGGTCATCACGGTAACCCGGGGACCGAATTCGAGCCCCAGCTCTCGCGCCAAGGACTCGGACAGGGCCACATCGGTGGCACCCGTATCCACCAGAAATCGCACCCGAGAATCGTTGACGGTGCCGTCAGCCAGGTAGTGACCACCCCGCCCCGCCTCTATGGTGAGCGTGGCTCGGCCGGAACCGTCCAGGCCTGAAACGGCCGTC
>JABSSV010000324.1 GCA_013213875.1 Lysobacterales bacterium | reverse complement strand
GATAGCGACGGTGCAGCAGCCATTGCCGCCACCGGTGCGCGCGTGGTGCCGCCGGCCGTGGTTCGTCGTGGCGCGCATGTGGGCGCCAACACGGTGCTCATGCCAAGCTACGTGAACCTTGGCGCTTATGTGGGCAGTGGCTCCATGGTTGATACCTGGGCGACGGTAGGTTCCTGCGCTCAGATTGGCAACCGTGTGCACCTGTCCGGCGGCGTGGGGATTGGTGGCGTCTTGGAACCGCTGCAGGCCAACCCCACCATTATTGAGGATGACTGCTTTATCGGTGCGCGCTCGGAAGTGGTCGAGGGCGGGGTGATTGGTGCCGGCAGCGTGTTGTCCATGGGCGTTTATATTGGTCAGAGCACGCGCATCTACGATCGCGACAGTGGCCGCGTGCTGCAGGGCCGGGTGCCGCCCGGCTCCGTGGTGGTGCCAGGTTCGCTACCGGCTGCCGATGGCACGCACTCGCTCTATGCGGCCATCATCGTCAAACAGGTTGACGCGCAGACCCGCGCCAAGACCAGCGTCAACGAACTGCTTCGGGAGTATGCCCACACATGATCACCGTTTTTGGCATCCGTCAGTGTGATACCTGCCGCAAGGCACTCAAGTGGCTGGAGGCGCGCGGTGTGGCACACCAGTTCCACGATCTGCGTGCGGACGGTTTGACACGGGAACAGCTGCGGCACTGGCAGGGCTCACCTTTCGCTGCGCAGCTGGTGAATAAGCGCAGCACCAGCTGGCGTGGGCTCACAGACCAGCAGCGTAGCGCCTCAGGGGCGGAACTGGAGGCCCTGTTGCTGGCCACTCCAACGCTGATCAAACGCCCGCTGTTTGTGCAGGGCGAGACGCTACTGGCGGTCGGTTTCAAGCCCCAGGAGCTGGCCGATCTGTTGGCGGTGACCGCATGACCGCGACCCTGGACCTGACCCGGGCACTGATTGAACGGCCGTCGCTGACGCCGGAAGATGCGGGCTGCCAGCAGCTGCTGGTGACGCGTCTGGAGCCGCTGGGTTTTCATGCCCGCTGGCTGCCCTTTGGGCCGGTGAGCAATCTGCTGCTGACGCACGGCGATGCGGCTCCCAGCCTGTGGTTTCTCGGTCATACGGACGTGGTGCCACCGGGCCCGGAAGATTCCTGGTCATCGCCGCCGTTCGCGCCCACGGTCAATGCCGAGGGCGAATTGGTAGGGCGCGGCGCCAGCGATATGAAAGGCGCCGTAGCGGCCATGGTGGTGGCCATGGAGCGTTTTGTGCAGGCTCATCCGCAGCACCGCGGTCAGCTGGGACTGCTACTGACCAGTGATGAAGAAGGCGTGGCCCTGGACGGTATTCGCAAGGTTGCACCGCAGCTGGCCTCCGAGCAGGCGCTACCGGACAGCTGCCTGGTCGGCGAACCCAGCAGCGGCGCGCGCCGGGGCGATACGGTACGCATAGGGCGGCGCGGCTCCATTGTGGCCCGCCTGACGGTCCATGGCGTGCAGGGCCATACGGCCTTTCCGCATACCATCGATAACCCGGTCCATCGTCTGGCGCCCTTGCTGGCGACGCTGGCGGCGCATGAGTGGGACAAGGGCGTGGATGATGCAGATGGATCCTTTCCACCCACCAGCTGTCAAGTGGCCAATCTGAATGCCGGCACCGGGGCCAGCAATGTGACGCCGGAAACCGCGACGCTGACCCTGAGTTTTCGTTACAACACGAATTGGAATGCCCAGTCCTTGCGTGCGGCCCTGGAGGCGCTGATTGCCAGCCACGATCTGGGTCGTCACACGCTGGACTGGCATGTGTCCGGCGAGCCCTTCCGGTCGCCGGCAGGTCCCTTGCGTGCGGCCTTGCTGGGTGCGGTCCATGAGGTGCTGGGTGAGGCGCCGGAGCAGAATACTGCCGGCGGCACGTCGGATGGCCGTTTTCTGGCTCCCCTGGGCGTGGAAGTGGTCGAGCTGGGGCTGCGCAATGCCACCATTCATCAGATTGACGAGCGCGTCGATCTGAACGATCTGGAACAACTCACGAATGTCTATGAGGCCCTGATCCGGCGCTTTTTTGATCCCGCCTGAGTCCTTCCTAACTGCTTGTTAAGCAGCCAAAAGACCCCCATTTCATCAGCATAACCGGCCGCTTTAGCGGCCCTGCAGAATTGAGGGTATGCAATATGAGAATGGATAAATTTACCAGTAAGTTCCAGCTGGCTCTGGCGGATGCGCAGAGTCTTGCCGTGGGGCTGGATCATCAGTTGATTGAACCGGCTCACGTGCTGGTGGCGTTGATGGATCAGGAGGGCGGGTCCATCCGCCACCTGTTGACCAAGGCCGGCGTCAAAACCAATTCACTGCGTTCGGGCCTGGGCGAAAGGCTGGATGCCTTGCCGCGCGTTTCCGGTGCGGCTGGTGAGGTCAATCTCTCCAACGAGACGGGCAAGCTGCTGAATATCATGGACAAGCTGGCGCAGGATCGCGGCGACCAGTACGTGGCCAGTGAACTGTTTCTGCTCGCGGCGCTGGAGCTGAAGGGTCCGCTCGCGGATTTGCTGCGTCAGCACGGCGCCAGCAAGGAGGCGCTGCAGCAGGCTATTGAGGAACTGCGTGGTGGTGAGCAGGTGGTCGATCCGAATGCGGAGGACTCCCGGCAGGCGCTGGAAAAGTACACCATTGATCTGACGGAAAAGGCCGAGCAGACCAAGCTCGACCCGGTGATCGGTCGTGATGAAGAAATTCGTCGCTGCATTCAGGTGCTGCAGCGCCGCACGAAGAACAATCCGGTGTTGATCGGCGAACCCGGCGTGGGCAAGACGGCCATTGCGGAGGGTCTGGCGCAGCGCATTGTTAATCATGAAGTGCCGGAAAGCCTGCGTGGCAAGCGCGTGCTGAGCCTGGATATGGGTGCGCTGATTGCCGGCGCGAAGTTTCGCGGTGAGTTCGAAGAGCGCCTCAAGGGCGTGCTCAACGACCTGGCCAAGCAGGAAGGCAATGTGATCCTGTTTATCGACGAAATTCATACCATGGTGGGTGCCGGCAAGGCCGAGGGCGCCATGGATGCGGGCAATATGCTCAAGCCGGCACTGGCGCGCGGCGAACTGCACTGCATCGGTGCCACCACGCTGGATGAGTACCGCCAGCATGTGGAAAAGGATGCGGCGCTGGAGCGACGCTTCCAGAAAGTGCTGGTGGAAGAGCCCAGCGTGGAAGACACGATTGCCATTCTGCGTGGTTTGCAGGAGCGCTATGAGGTGCATCACGGGGTGGACATCACCGATCCGGCCCTGGTGGCGGCGGCGACGCTTTCGCACCGCTACATTGCCGACCGGCAGCTGCCGGACAAGGCCATCGACCTGATGGATGAGGCGGCCTCACGGATCCGCATGGAGATCGATTCCAAGCCCGAGGCCCTGGACCGGCTGGAACGTCGACTGATTCAGCAAAAAATCCAGCGCGAGGCCCTGAAAAAGGAATCTGACGAGGCCTCGAAAAAGCGTCTGGATGACGTGGAGGCGCAGATCGAGGAGATGGAGCGCGAGTTCTCGGACCTGGAAGAGATCTGGAAATCGGAAAAAGCCGCTGTGCAGGGTGCGACGCACCTGAAAGAAGAGCTGGAGCGTACGCGCGCGGAACTGGAAACGGCCCATCGGGGCGGTGATCTGGCGCGCATGTCGGAACTGCAATATGGGCGCATTCCGGAGCTTGAGAAAGCGCTGGAACAGGCCGAGCAGGGCGAGGAGAAGCAGGAGTTCCAGCTGCTGCGCTATGAGGTGACCGAGGACGAGATTGCCGAGGTGGTCTCTCGTTGGACCGGCATTCCCGTGAGCCGCATGCTTGAGGGAGAGCGTGACAAGCTGCTGCGCATGGAGGAGCAGGTGCATGCCCGCGTGGTCGGTCAGGATGAGGCGGTGACTGCGGTTGCCGATGCGATCCGGCGTTCCCGGGCAGGCTTGTCAGACCCGAACCGGCCCATTGGATCCTTTCTGTTCTTAGGCCCCACCGGCGTGGGCAAGACGGAACTTTGCAAGGCCCTGGCCGAGTTCATGTTTGATACGGAAGAGGCCATGGTCCGCATCGATATGTCCGAGTTTATGGAGAAGCACTCGGTGGCGCGTCTGGTGGGTGCACCGCCGGGCTATGTGGGCTACGAGGAAGGCGGCTATCTGACCGAAGCGGTGCGGCGTCGCCCCTACAGCGTGATTCTTCTGGATGAGGTTGAGAAGGCGCATCCGGATGTGTTCAACATCCTGCTGCAGGTGCTGGATGATGGCCGTTTGACGGACGGGCAGGGACGTACCGTGGATTTCCGCAACACCGTGGTGGTAATGACTTCCAACCTCGGCTCTGCGCGCATTCAGGAAATGGCCGATCAGGCTTATGAGGTGATGAAAGACGCCGTCATGGAGGTGGTCGGTCAGCACTTCCGACCGGAGTTCATCAACCGCGTTGACGAACTGGTGGTTTTCCACCCGCTGAACCGCGAGCAGATTCGACTCATTGCTGGCATTCAGCTGGAGCGACTGCGGGAGCGGCTGCAACAGTCCGGGCTGGATATTGAACTGTCGGAGGCCGCCATGGATCTGCTGGGGGATACAGGCTTTGATCCGGTTTATGGTGCACGACCGCTCAAGCGGGCCATTCAGCAGCGCCTCGAGAATCCGCTGGCGCAGAAAATACTGGCGGGTGATTTTGAAGCGGGCACGACCATTACCGTGGAAGTGCTTGATGACGCCTTCAGTTTTTCAGGCTGAGCGCTTAGTTGCCTGACTCTCGGGGCGCCAGCAGGGCGCCCAGCGCGGCCTGATCCAGATGCCCGTCGGCCCGTTCGCCGGCGGTCGCCTGGTAGGCACTGAGCGCACTGCGCGAAGCGGGTCCCCACAGCCCGTCCGCTGGTCCGGGATCAAACCCCCGGGCTGCCAGCGCGCCCTGTGCCGCTTTGATCTGGGCGCGGGCAAGTGCCGGCTCATCCGGTGGTTGCTGCACCAGCCCTGCGCTGCCGGCAATCTGATCGGCCAGCAGGCCCACACTCAGGGCGTAAGCCTCGGAATGATTCCAACCCATAATCACATTGAAGTTGTCGTAGACCAGGAAGGCCGGCCCGTCGGCGCCGGCGGGTACCAGCAGCGCCGCCTCGAGATCGGCGACCGGCAAATCGCCGCCATCAGCGCGCCGCACGCCGAGTTGCGCCCAGTCAGCCAGCGCCCGGGGCTGCTGGCGTCCGGCAAGTTCATAGGCAAAGTCGGGGGGTAGACGTACCTCGCGCCCCCAGCGTTGACCCCGCACCCAGCCCAACTGGGCCAGAAAGTTGGCAGCAGAAGCCAGGGCATCGGCTTCGCTGTTCCATAGATCGATGCGCTGATCACCGTCACCGTCGCGCGCGTAGCGCTGCCAGGTGCTGGGCAAAAACTGGGTATGTCCCATGGCACCCGCCCAGGACCCGCGCATGACATCGGGATTCAGCTGTTCACGCTCCACCAGTTCCAGGGCGATGAGAAACTCCTGGCTGAAGAAATCGCTGCGGCGTGCATCGCAGGCCAGCGTTGCCAGTGCATCGAGCGTGGGTGTATTGCCGAGGTAGCCGCCATAGTTGGTTTCCAGGCCCCAGAAAGCGATCAGATAATGGCCGGGCACGCCATAGCGGGCGGTCAATTCCTGCAATAGTTCCGCCTGCTGGCGTCGCTGGGCGCGGCCGTTTTCCAGCCGCGTGGCACTCAGTCGTAGCGCCAGATAGCGTCCGAAGGTCTGGACAAACTCAGGCTGGTTACGGTCCAGTTCTAGGACTTGCTGCTGCGCAGCCAGTGAAGCCACCAACGCGAGCACGGCGGGGCTGCGCCCTTGGGCTTCGGCCCGGGCAGCCAGCGACTCAAGGCATTGGTCGAAGTTTTCAAACTCGGCGCGGACTGAACCGGTCGCTGCGAGCAGGAACGTGACCGTAATGGCCAGACGAGGAAATTTCATGGCTCCAGTGTAGCGGCTCCCATGGCACGGGGCAGTCTCTTCTTACTCCTGTCGCAGCGTCCTGGAGCTTCAGGTCAGGGACGCGGGTGCCGTTGCTGCCCGGGTCTGGGTTTACCGGAGCTGGAATCCCGTGTGCCGCTCCCGTGCCGCTTCCGTGCGTCGCGCGGGTCGCGGGTCCTTCAAGCCGGAGTCATGATCCTTCGGTGGTCTGATCCCCTAGAAGCTGATCTTTCTCCTGCCACAGGCCACGCAACCATTCTTGCAGGGCCTCCCGAGCCTCCTTGTCCGAGCCGAAGTCCCGGTTTAGCAATGCGGAAGGAATCGGCCGCAGCTGGGCGTCAATGCTGATGAGGTCAATCTCACCGCGCAGCAGGGTCCACATGCCGGGTGGCTCCTGGTCTTCGCCGGCGGCGCCATAGCGAATGGTGACGTCAACGCAACCGTGGAGCTCAGTGCCCAGAGCCTGTATGACCTGACCAACGCCACCGGCTTTCGGGGGCAGCAGGCGCTGATAGTCGGCGCCGGGCTGGCGTTTGCTGCCCTGTCGCCGGGTACCCTCCGGAAAGCTCATCATGGCCACTGGGACATCCCGAAAAATCTCGCAGGCGCGGCGGGCGGACTCGAGATCACGGCCGCGCAGTTCCGGCTTGCGTGCGAGCTCTTCGCGACTGGCGCGATGCATGAAAGGAAAGTCCAGCGCCCACCAGCAGGGTCCCAGCACGGGTACCCAGATCAGTTGTTTCTTGAGAAAAAAGCGCAACAGCGGCAGGCGGCGGTTGAAGCATCTTTGGAGCACGGGGATATCGACCCAGCTCTGATGGTTGCACAGCACCAGGTAGCAACCGTGCTGGTTCAGATATTCGGGCAGATGCTGTTCCCAGCGGGTTTTACTGGCCAGTGAAAAGAGGGCGTTATTAACGCCAATCCAGGACTCGGCCACACTGGTCAGCCAGCGCCGCACGCGGTGACGAGCCGGTCCCTCCGGAGTCAGGAGCTTGGGGACTGCCAGCAACAGCAGTAGCAGGCCATGGACCAGCGTATTCAGGCACAGAGCCAGCAGTCCGAAAACAGCGCGCAGCGTATTGAGCATGATCGATAGCGGTGATTTCTAACGAAGCGGGATGCTTCGGTGCCAAAGTATAACCCGTGCCGTGGTGACAGCCCGCCGCGAGTGGCCCGAAAGGATCAGCGCGCTGAGGGTGTAGCGGTATCGGCGGTGCTTTCCTGGGTCTTGGTCAGAGTCAGCAGGGCGGTTTGCACCTGCCCCTCGCCAGTGAGCGCATGCTGCCCGGTCCATGCCAGCAGCACGCGGCCGTCAGCCAGGCCCAGGATTTTCGGAAAGCCGCTGCTGCGGCCGCCGTCCAGCGCCAGCAACCGATCAACACCGCCGGAACCCGTCGCGCCGGCGCGATGGGCCAGTCGCAGCTGGGCTCCCTCGCGTGTCTGCTGCATCCAGCTCAACAGATAGCCGCTTTGGGTCCAGCTGAGATCAACACGCCCGATTGCACTGCCCGCGTCGAATTCCTGCACCAGCTTAAAGTGCCGGCCGCCATCTCCGGATCGTGCCAGGCGCACCACCGGTACATCCTGGGCCATGGTGAACCAGGCCACCAGCACCTCCTCACCGCGCGCCAGCAGCGCCGGGCCATTGACCGGGCAGCCGTCGATGCGCCAGCCGTCCGCGTGCACGCTAACAGGCTGGGACCAGCCCCGATCCGTTTGGCGAATCAG
>JABSSV010000323.1 GCA_013213875.1 Lysobacterales bacterium | reverse complement strand
CGCGGGGTCTGCGCGCCCCAGTGGGCCCAGGCGGGCACCTGCAGCTCACCCATGCTGTCATGTTCTGTGCGTGTGCTTTGATCGTTGCTTGCGCTCATGCGAAAAGACTCCAGCCAATCGTGTTATCGGGGTTAGGTAAGCGTCTCGACATCAGGACGCCCAAATCGCGTCTGATTATACGCCTGAGCGCCGCTTGCAGGGAGTAGAAAAGCTGCCTTCGGGGCTGCTAGGCGTGCCGCTGGCGTGTATCATTGCGGCCCAACGCATGTTTGGCGCAAAAGCAGCGCCTCCAGCCAGGCAGGACACACGATGGACCTCTCAGCTCTCACCGCCGTCAGCTCTGTGGACGGACGCTACGGCAGCAAAACCGAAGCCCTACGCAGCATCTGCAGCGAATACGGCCTGATCTACTACCGGACGCTGGTCGAGGTGCGCTGGTTTGAGGCGCTGGCAGCCTGTGAAGACTTTCCGCAGCTGCCCGCTCTGGACGCGGCGAGCACGGACTGGCTGCAGGGTCTGCTGGACGGGTTTGGTGAGCCGGAAGCCCAGCGCGTTAAAGCCATTGAGGCGGTCACCAACCACGATGTGAAAGCCGTGGAATATTTTCTCAAGGAGCGCTTCGCGGACCAGCCGGCCCTGGCTGCCGGGGCGGAGTTCCTGCACTTTGCCTGCACCTCAGAGGACATCAACAATCTTGCCTATGCGCTCATGGTGCGCGAAGCCCGCGACCAGGTGCTCATGCCAGCCATGCAGCTACTGGACACCCTGCTGTCCGCGCTGGTGAAGGAGCATGCGGCCCTGCCCATGCTATCGCGCACGCACGGGCAGACCGCATCGCCAACCACGCTGGGCAAGGAGATCGCCAACGTGCTGGCCCGGCTCCGCCGCCAGCAGCAGCAGCTCCAGGCCCAGACCATGCTGGGCAAAATTAATGGTGCCGTGGGCAATTTCAACTCCCATGTGAGCGCCTGCCCGCATATGGACTGGCCTGCCTTCTCCCGCGATTTTGTTGAATCGCTGGGCCTGGATTGGAACGCCTACACCACGCAAATCGAGCCGCACGACTGGATGGCTGAGTTCTTCCATACGCTGTGTCGCTATCAGACCATCCTGATCGATCTGTGTCGGGACTGCTGGTCCTATATTTCCATTGGTTACTTCAAACAGAAGACCGTGGCGGGGGAAGTGGGCTCTTCCACCATGCCGCACAAGGTCAACCCCATTGACTTTGAAAACGCCGAGGGCAACCTGGGCGTGGCCAACGCGCTGCTGGGACACCTGGCCGAAAAGCTGCCGGTCTCACGCTGGCAGCGCGACCTGACCGACTCCACCGTGCTGCGCACCATTGGCACGGGCCTCGGCCATAGCATGATTGCGCTGGCATCACTGCAGAAAGGCCTGGGCAAATTGGAAGCGGACCCGGCTCGCCTGGCGGAGGATCTCGATCAGGCCTGGGAAGTGCTGGCCGAACCGATCCAGACCGTGATGCGCCTGCACGGACTGGAAAACCCCTACGAGCAGCTCAAGGCGCTGACTCGCGGCAAGGCCATCACCATGAGTACGCTGCGCGAGTTCATCGCAGCCCTGGATATTCCTGAGCAGGCCCGCGCCGATCTCATGGCCCTGACCCCCGGTGGCTACACCGGCCTGGCTGAGCGACTGGCGCACAATCTACCCAGCCCATGAGCTCGCCCCTAGGCAGCATGGAGCCCGCCCGGTTCCTGGCCGATTATTGGCAGCGCAAGCCCTGCCTGCTACGCCGGACGGCACTGCAGCATGACTTTCCCCTGGACGGCAACGATCTCGCCGGCCTCGCCTGCGAGGAGCTGACCGAGTCCCGGCTCATTTCCGGCCCGGATAGCGCCGGCCTCTGGCAACTGGAACACGGTCCCTTCGCGGAATCCCGCTTCACAACACTGGGGTCGGAAGGCTGGACGCTACTGGTGCAGGACGTGGAAAAGCACTACGCGCCGCTCCAGTCCCTGCTGGCACGCTTCAACTTCCTGCCCAGCTGGCGTCTGGATGATCTGATGATCAGCTTTGCTGCGCCCGGCGGCTCCGTGGGTGCCCATGTGGATCAGTACGACGTGTTCCTGCTGCAGGTGCAAGGACGCCGCCGCTGGGACATTACGGAGCAGTTTGACCCCCGATCTGACGCCGCACAGCCCATAGATATGCTGGCCAGCTTTCAGCCGCAGGACAGCTGGATATTGGAGCCGGGCGATATGCTCTATCTGCCGCCCGGCGTGGCACATCACGGGGTAGCCCTGGACCCATGCCTGACCGCTTCCATCGGCTTTCGCGCCCCCAGCGCACTGGATCTAAGCCTGGCCCTGGGCGAGAGTTTGACCGAGCAAGATGACGAAGGTGGCCGCTACCGCGACCCGGCTCTGCAGCCTGCGGTGGCCAGCGGTGAAGTTGACGCGGCCGCCCAGGAACGCTTTCGACAGTTGTTGCTTGGTAAGCTCAATGATCCGGAACTGCTGGCAGACAGCATCGGTCGGCTCCTGAGCCGCTTTCGCCAGGCCCATGAGCCCGCACCACCGCCACAGCTGCCCGGGCGGCAAGAACTGGAACAGGCCGTCAGCTCCGGCCAGCCCCTGACGCTGCATCCCTGGGCGCGACCCAACTGGCACCGGCAAGGCGCTGATGCGCGACTGTTTCTGGCGGGCCGCGCCCATGCCTGCTCGACCGCGCTGGCCGCCTGGCTCTGCGCAGGGCTTGAGCCCGGTGCCAGACCGGCCTTAGACCACCGCGATTCGGAGCTGCTGGTAGAGCTGCTGCTGCAGGGTCAGCTGCTGCTTGCGGCCGAGCCCTAGAAGCGCGCCCGGATGCACGCTCGAGGCTGTGATATATCACAGCTTAAAAACCTGTAAATCCTCAAATTTGTCGCTATAATCGCGTGGCTACTTACTCGGGCCTACAGGCTCGGACCAGAGATTACTCAACCAAGCCGGAACGCAAACTTGTGACTGATCTGCTGCAAGCTCTGTACCAATCTTCGCATTTGAACGGCGGTAACGCCGCCTTTATTGAAGCCCTCTATGAAGACTGGCTGGTCGCTCCAGACAGCGTACCTGCGCAGTGGCGCACGCTGTTTGAAGCCCTGCCCGAACGTCAGGAGGGCGAGCGCGGACATCTGGATATTCAGGAGCATTTCCGCCTGCTGCAACCTGGTCAGGGGCTGAGTCTGGGTGGCGTCACACCCGAAGGCCAGGACTTGAAACAGGCCGGTGTCATGCGACTCATCAATGCGTACCGGGTGCGCGGCCACGAAAATGCCCGCATCAACCCCCTGGGCGTGCCGCACCATGAGCCGGTGCCTGATCTCTCTATTGAATATCACGACCTCACGGACGCGGATCTAGACCGGGAATTCAATACCGGCTGGCTGGTTGCACCGGACCGCATGAAGCTGCGTGACATCGTAGCGCTGTGCCGCCGGGTCTACACCGGCAGCATCGGCGTGGAATTCATGCACATTGTCGACAGTGACAAGCGCCACTGGCTGGAAGAGCGGCTTGAGGGCTGCGGCGGCGTTCCGCAGGTAAACGATCCGGAACGGCTGCGAATTCTCGACATGCTGACCGCCGCCGAAGGTTTGGAAAAATTCCTGCACACGCGCTACGTGGGACAGAAACGATTTTCACTGGAAGGCGGGGATACGCTTATCTCCCTGCTCCATGAAACCATGCTACATGCGGGCAGCAACGGCATGGAAGAAGTGGTGATCGGCATGGCCCACCGCGGCCGACTGAACGTGCTGGTCAACATTCTCGGCAAGGCGCCCGCCATGCTGTTCGATGAATTCGAAGGCAAACATGATTACGACCCGCGTCGTTCCGGTGATGTGAAATACCATCTGGGCTATGCGTCGGACATCCAAACGCCGGGTGGACCGTTGCACATGGCCATGGCTTTCAACCCCTCCCATCTGGAAATTGTGAATCCGGTGGTGGTTGGCTCAGCCAAGGCCCGCCAGATCCGGCGCGGGGACGACAGCTACGACCAGGTCATGCCCATTCTGATTCATGGCGATGCCGCTTTCGCCGGCCAGGGCGTGGTCATGGAACTGTTCCAGATGTCTGAGGCACGGGGCTTCGCCGTCGGCGGCACCCTGCATGTGGTGGTCAACAATCAGGTGGGCTTCACCACCAGCGATCCCCGCGATTCGCGCTCCACCCTGTACTGCACGGCCATCGCCAAAATGGTGCACGCACCCATCTTCCATGTGAATGGGGATGATCCGGAAGCGGTGCATCACGTCATGAAAATCGCCTGTGATTTCCGCGCTCGCTTCAAACGCGACGTGGTCATTGATCTGGTCTGCTACCGCCGCCACGGCCACAACGAGGCCGATGAACCGGCGGCCACCCAGCCGCTGATGTACAAGACCATTCGCGGTATGCAGACCACGCGCGCCAAATACGCGGCCGCCTTGGAAGAAAAAGGCCTGATCGAACCCGGCCATGCGCAGCGTCTCATGGACGATTACCGCGCCAAACTGGACCAGGGCGAGCAGGTTGCTAATGTGGACGCCAACCCCCGCAACAATAAGCATGCGGCCAACTGGCACGACTACGAGTCCATGGATGCCCTGCCCAAGACGGATACGGGCATCGATCGTCAACATGCGGTCGAACTGGCATCGCAACTCACCACGCTGCCGGAGGGGTTCAAGCTTCATCCGCGCGTGCAACGCATTGTGGATGACCGGAAGAAAATGGCGGCCGGTGAATTGCCCATGGACTGGGGTTTTGCAGAAACGCTGGCCTATGCGAGCCTGATTGATCAGGGCCACAGCCTGCGGCTGGTGGGTCAGGACTCGGGTCGCGGCACCTGCTTCCACCGCCACGCAGTGCTGCACAATCAGGAAGACGGCAGCACCTATCTGCCTCTGGCGCACCTGAATCCGGAATTGGACGTGACCGTCATCGACTCCCTGCTTTCGGAGGAGGCGGTCATGGCTTTCGAATATGGCTACGCCACAGCCGCGCCAGAAACTCTGGTGATCTGGGAAGCGCAGTTTGGTGACTTCGCCAATGGCGCCCAGGTGGTCATTGACCAGTTCCTGGCGGCCGGCGAAACCAAATGGGGGCGACTCTGCGGTCTGACCCTGTTCCTGCCACACGGCTACGAGGGCCAGGGGCCGGAACACTCCAGCGCGCGTCTGGAGCGCTTCCTGCAACTGTGTTCCTTCGGCAATATTCAGGTCTGCGTACCGTCCACACCGGCACAGATTTTCCATATGCTGCGCCGCCAGATGACGCAGCCCACGCGCAAGCCCCTGGTGGTGATGATGCCCAAGAGCCTGCTGCGTAATAAAGCCTCTACCTCGGACCTTGCGCTGGTCCAAGACGGCCATTTTCAGCTGGTCATCGATGACAAGAAAGTGACCCAGCCCGATCAGGTCAAGCGCGTGGTGCTGTGCTCCGGCAAGGTTTTCTATGACCTGGACGCGGCGCGCGACGAGCACCAGCGCGAGGACGTGGCCCTGATTCGCGTCGAGCAGCTGCACCCGTTCCCGGAACCGGAACTGCAGGAAATACTGGGGCGCTACGGCAATGCCGAGGAAATCGCCTGGTGCCAGGAAGAGCCCAAGAACCAGGGCGCCTGGTATCAGATTCGCCACCATCTGCGCGAAAATGTACCTGCGCAGACGAAACTGTTTTACACCGGGCGGCGACGTTCGCCGTCACCGGCTACCGGCTACTTTTCCGTGCATGTCACGGAACAGGAAAGCTTGGTGAAAGACGCCCTGGGCCTCGGCCTGGGCCAGCCGGACTGAAGCATCGGGTGCGCCCGTCAATTATAAAACTTAGCGTGATCAGAGGATCATCATGAGCACAGAAGTCAAAGTACCTGTATTGCCTGAATCTGTTGCCGACGCCACCGTGGCGGCCTGGCACAAGAAGCCTGGGGACACGGTTCGCCGTGACGAAAACCTGGTGGACCTGGAAACCGACAAGGTGGTGCTGGAAGTGCCCTCACCGGTTGATGGCGTACTGAAAGAAGTGGTTAGCGACAGTGGCGCGACCGTGACCAGCGACGAAATCCTCGGCATTATCGAGGAAGGCGAAGTGGCGCCGGCCGAGGCCCCGGCCGAAGCCGCTGCCGCCCCCGCCGCCGAACCCGCCGCCCCCGCACCGGCCGCAGATACCGCGAAACTCAGCCCGGCCACACGACGGATCGTTGAGGAAGAAGGGGTAAATCCTGCCGACGTCGCAGCTACCGGTCGCGGTGGTCGCCTGACGAAAGGCGATGTGGTCAATCACCTGAAAGCCGGCGGCCCCGTGGGCCCGCGGGCCGAAGAGCGGGTGAAGATGACCCGCTTGCGCTCCACCATCGCCAAGCGCCTCAAGGATGCCCAGAACACGGCGGCCATTCTGACCAGCTTCCAGGAAGTGGACCTGCAGGCCGTGCAGGATCTGCGCGCCAAGTACAAAGAAACGTTTCAGGCCACGCATGGCGTGAAACTGGGCCTCATGTCCTTCTTCGTGAAAGCGGTCTGCGATGCGCTGAACAAGCACCCGGTCATTAACGCCTCGCTGGACGGCGACGAAATCGTGTACCACGGCTTTATGGATATCGGCATCGCCGTATCCACGGAACGCGGGCTCATGGTACCGGTGCTGCGTAACGCTGAAAGCATGTCACTGGCACAGATTGAAGCGGCCATTCGCCAGTATGCGGTCGCAGCGCGGGAAGGCACCATCAACCTGGATGATCTGCAGGGCGGTACCTTCTCGATCACGAACGGCGGCACCTTCGGCTCCATGCTCTCTACGCCGCTGCTGAACCCGCCGCAAAGCGCCATCCTCGGCATGCACAACATCAAGGAACGCCCGGTGGTCGTCAACGGTGACATCGTGGTACGGCCAATCATGTATCTGGCCCTGAGCTACGACCATCGCATTATTGACGGCAAAGACTCGGTGCAGTTCCTGGTAGCAGTCAAAGAGGCGCTGGAAGATCCGGCGCGCCTACTGCTGAACCTTTGAGCCCTCTGCGCAAGGAATCGACATGGCAGAACAATTTGACGTAGTAGTAATTGGCGGCGGCCCGGGCGGCTATGTGGCCGCCATTCGAGCCGCCCAACTGGGCCTGAAAACGGCCTGCGTAGAAAAATGGACCGGTAAGGACGGCAAGCAGGCGCTCGGTGGCACCTGTCTGAACGTGGGTTGCATTCCATCCAAGGCGCTGCTGGATTCCAGTAAGCACTATCACCACGTGCAGCATGATTACGCCAAGCACGGTATTAAAGCCGACGGTGTGGCCATGGACATTGGCACCATGCTGGGCCGCAAGGACGATATCGTTCAGAAACTAACCGGTGGTGTCGGCATGCTGTTCAAGGCCAACAAGGTGGCCTCCTACCATGGCACGGGTCGCTTGCTGGCCGACCGTCAGGTTGAGGTGACGCCGGCCGATGGCAGTGAAGCAGTTACGCTGCAGGCCAAGCATGTCATTCTGGCCTCCGGCTCCGTGCCCATTGCCATCCCGAATGTGGCCTTCGATGGCGAATACATCGTGGACAATGAAGGGGCTCTGGACTTCGGCGAAGTGCCGGAGAAATTCGGCGTGATCGGCGCCGGCGTGATTGGCCTGGAACTGGGTTCGGTCTGGAATTGGCTAGGCAGTGACGTGACGCTGCTCGAAGCCATGCCGGACTTTCTCGCCGCCACGGATCCGGACATTCAAAAGCAGGCCGCTCGCATCTTCAAAAAGCAGGGTCTGGATATTCGCCTGGGCACGCTGGTTAAAAGCGCCGAGGTCAAGGATGGCAAGGTCGAAGTCACGGTGGAGGACAAGAACGGCGAGAGCACCATGAGCTTTGACCGGCTACTTGTTTCCGTGGGACGTCGCGCCTACACGGAAGGGCTGCTGGCGGATGACTGCGGCGTCACGCTGACTGAGCGCGGACAGATCGAGGTCAACGAGCAGTCACAGACCACCGCGCCCGGCGTCTGGGCCATCGGTGACTGCGTACGCGGCCCCATGCTGGCGCACAAAGCCTCCGAAGAAGGCGTAGCCGTTGCCGAGCTGATCGCCGGTAAGCCCGCCCACATCCACTTCGACACGGTGCCGTGGGTTATCTACACGGAACCGGAAATCGCCTGGGTCGGCAAAACGGAAACGGAACTGAAGGAAGCGGGTGTGGACTACCAGACCGGCACCTTCCCCTTTGCCGCTATTGGCCGCGCGCTAGCCAGCGGTAAAACGGACGGCATGGTGAAAATCATCAGCCACGCGGAAACCGATGAACTGCTGGGTGTGCATATTATCGGTGCCGCCGCCTCCGAACTGATCGCGGAATGCGTCGTGACCATGGAATTCCATGGATCGGCGGAAGATCTGGCACGCATTGTTCATGCCCATCCGACCATGTCCGAGGCGGTGCATGAGGCGGCACTGCACCTGGACAAGCGAGCCATTCACCGGGCCAACTGATCCACCGCAGGCGAGCCCGGTCGCCCTGTGGGTCCACGCTTTCCGCGTGGGCCCACACACGCTCACAAGCTGGTACCATGCGGGGCTATTGCCAGCCGCCCAGAACCGCACATGACCGCCCTACCAAAACACTTCCAAGCCTTCCGCATCCACAATGACAGCGACGGCTACCGCGCCGGCCCTGAACAGGTCAGCCTGGATCAGCTCAGTGCCGGAGACATCACGCTGCGCGCGCGCTATTCCAGCGTCAATTACAAGGACGCTCTGGCCGGCACGGGCAAGGGCAAAATTGCCTCCGTTTTCCCTATCACCGGCGGCATTGACGTGGCCGGCGAAGTGGTCGCGTCCGAGCATGAAGACTTCAAACCCGGTGATCAGCTGCTGGTCACCGGCTGTCAGCAATCGCAGCAGCGGGACGGCGGTTACAGCGAATATCTGCGCGTGGAAAGTGCCAGCGCTATCCCGATTCCCGACGGTTTGAGCCTGCGCGAAGCCATGATCATCGGCACCGCGGGCTTCAGCGCCGCGCTGGGCCTCCACCGCATGGAAGCGCTGGGCCAGCATCCCGACATGGGGCCCATTCTGGTCACCGGCGCCAGCGGCGGCGTAGGCAGTTTTGCCATCGATATCTTTACGCGCGCCGGCTATGAGGTGCACGCCCTGTCCGGCAAGGTGGATGAATTCGATTACCTGGAAGAACTGGGCGCACGTCAGTGCATTTCGCGGCACGATCTGCACTGGGGACAGAAGCCGCTGGAGAAGGCGCGCTGGGCAGGCGCCTTTGACAATGTCGGCGGCGATACGCTGAGCGGTTTGACGCGGGTCATTAACTACTATGGCAACATCGCCAGCTGCGGTCTCGCCGGTGGCGTTGGCCTGCACAGCACGGTCATGCCATTCATCCTGCGCGGGGTGAGCATGGTGGGAGTTTCCTCGGAAAATTGCCCCCGTGAAATGCGTGCTAAGCTATGGGCAAGGCTGGCATCAGATTGGAAGCCGAGTCGACTGGAGAGGATTCTCGACAAGGAAATCGGCATGGCCGATTTGATGCCCACATTCAACGCCATGCTTGAAGGAAAAAGCTTTGGCCGGACTATTGTCAAATTGGGCTGAGAAAGTTCTTCCAAATAACTGAAATACAGGATAAACTGATTCCGTCCCTGACAAAAACAAATAACGCAAGCATGGCCAAAGTACTGATTGTCGATGACTCGCAGTTGTATCGGTTCAAACTTCGCAAACTGGTCGAAGCCAAGGGCCACGAGGCCCTGACGGCCAATAACGGGCAGGAAGCACTGGCGGTAGCACGTCAGGAACAGCCGGACATCATCCTTATGGATATTGTCATGCCCGGCATGAGCGGCTACGAAGCCAAACGTTCACTGGCTCGCGACCCTGCCACCAACCACATCCCGGTGATTTTCGTCAGTTCACGCAGCGCCGAATCCGATAAAGTCTGGGGCATGCGCCTGGGAGCCGCAGGCTACGTCACCAAGCCAGTCAATTCTGAACAGCTCGATTCCGCCATCGACGGCATCTTCGCTGCCTGATCACGGGCTCGAGATCCGCTTCCCCAGCCGCTCCTGAGGGGCCGCTGCGCCCTTTTCACAGTCCAGTGAGCACGCCCTCTTATACTGCGCGCCATACCAATATGAGGCTACGTGCAGGAGTGGCATATGAGCATTAAAGCAGGCGATCAGATTCCCGATACCATCATCACCACCATGAGTGATTCGGGTCCCAACCCCATGCGGGCCAGTGATTATTTCAAAGGCCGTAAAGTCGCACTGTTCTCCGTGCCCGGCGCTTTCACACCTACCTGTTCTGCGCGCCACCTGCCGGGCTTTGTCGAGCAAGCGGAAGCGCTGGCGGCGGTCGGCATCGAGGCAATCGCGTGCACGGCGGTAAACGACATCTTCGTGCTGGACGCCTGGCGCAAGAGCGCAGGCGCAGACGCGATTGACATGCTAGCCGACGGTAACGGGGAGTTTGTCCAAGCGCTCGGCTTGGCCCTGGACGCCACCGGCTTTGGTATGGGCCAGCGGGGCCAACGCTTCGCGCTGGTCGCGGATGACGGGGTGGTAAGCGACCTGTTTGTAGAAGACGGCGGTGAATTTCGCGTTAGCAGTGCCGAATACCTGCTTGGCGCACTGGCCAAGAGCCCGTAGCGCCTGCCAAGGAGTCGAGCATAGGGTGCGCAGACGATTTAGGCGTCGTCTGCGCCCTCTTCGTCCTCTTCACCGTCCCCTTCAATACGGGCCAGACTGACCAGTTTCTCTGTTTCGGCCAGACGAATCAGCGTGACGCCCTGCGTGTTGCGCCCCAGCGTCGAGATTTCGTCCGTGCGCGTACGCACCAGCGTACCGCCATCGGAAATCAGCATAATGTCGTTGTCATCACTGACCTGCAGCGCTGAGACCAGCGAGCCATTGCGCTCCGAGGTCTGGATACCAATCACGCCTTGACCACCGCGACCCTGAGCGCTGTGCTCCTCTACCCGGGTGCGCTTTCCATAGCCACGCTCGGTGGCCGTAAGAATGTCGCCCTCTTCATCCAGCACCAGCATGGACACCACCTGTTCGTCGTCCTTCAAGCGGATGCCGATCACGCCGCGGGCCTGACGCCCCATGGATCGGACATCACCTTCTGCGAAGCGAATGCACTTGCCAGATGAGGAGAACAGCATGATATGGCGCTCACCGTCCGTGATCTCCACGTTGACCAGTTCGTCATCGTCCGGCAGGTCAATCGCCCAGATGCCATTGGCCCGCGGACGGGAATAGTCCACCAGGGGTGTTTTCTTCACGATGCCCTGGCGTGTGGCAAAAAACACAAAGTGGTCTTCCGAGTATTCACGCACCGGCAATACGGCATTCACACGCTCGTCTTTCTCCAGTGGCAGCAGGTTAACAATGGGCTTACCGCGTGACACATGACTGGCCTGCGGCAACTCATACACCTTCATCCAGTGAATGCGACCACGGCTGGTAAAGCACAGCATGGTGTCATGGGTGCTGGCCACGAACAGCTGGTCAACGAAATCCTCTTCTTTCATCTTGGTGGCTTTCTTACCCTTGCCGCCGCGACGCTGAGCCTGGTAGCGGTCCAGGCCCTGAGATTTCACATAACCACCGTGGGAGATGGTAACCACCACGTCCTCTTCCGTGATCAGGTCTTCCAGACTCAAATCCAGACGCTGCTCGAGAATCTCCGTGCGACGCTCGTCGCCGTACTGCTCCTGTACCGCTTCCAGTTCTTCCCGAATCACTTCCATGAGTCGCGCCGGATCGGACAGTATCAGAAGCAGCGCACGAACCGTCTCCAGAATATCCTCATATTCCTTGGTCAGTTTTTCCTGCTCCAGCCCCGTGAGGCGATGCAGACGCATATTGAGAATCTCCTGCGCCTGTACCGGTGACAGCTGGTAGCCATCTTCGTGCAAGCCATAGAGCGCATCCAGATCCTCTGGTCGTGATACCTCGGCACCACCCTGCTCCAGCATGGCCGCCACCAGACCAGCCTGCCAACGGCGTGCCACCAGCGCCTCGCGTGCTTCCGCCGGCGTCGGTGAGCTTTTGATCAATTCGATCATCTCATCCAGGTTGGCCAGCGCCACCGTAAGCCCTTCCAGCACATGTGCCCGGTCACGGGCCTTGCGCAGGTCAAACAGGGTGCGGCGGGTGACCACCTCGCGCCGGTGACCGATAAAGGCTTCCAGCACCTGTTTGATGTTCAGCAGACGCGGTTGACCGTTGACCAGGGCCACCATGTTGATGCCGAAAACGTTCTGCATGGCGGTCTGCTTGAACAGGTTGTTCAGCACCACTTCGGGCACCTCGCCACGACGCAGTTCGATCACCACCCGCATGCCGTCCTTATCCGACTCATCACGCAGTTCCGTGATGCCCTCGATTTTCTTTTCCTTAACCAGTTCGGCGATTTTTTCCAGCAATCGCGCCTTGTTGACCTGGTAGGGAAGCTCCGTGCAGATAATGGATTCCTTGCCGTTAGACGGATCGGTTTCCACATGTGTGCGAGCACGCAGATAAATACGACCCCGCCCCGTATGGTAGGCATCGTGAATGCCCTGGGCGCCGTTAATCAGACCCGCGGTGGGAAAATCCGGCCCCGGCAGGTGCATCATGATCTCGTCGATGGACAGCTCCGGGCTTTCGATCAGGGCGATGGTGGCGGCTACCACCTCACTCAGATTGTGTGGCGGGATATTGGTCGCCATGCCCACGGCAATACCGGCAGAACCGTTCACCAGCAGGTTGGGAACCCGGGTAGGCATGACCAGCGGTTCGGATTCGGTCTCATCGTAGTTGGGGCCAAAATCCACCGTCTCACGGTCGATATCAGCCAGAATTTCGTGTGCCAGGCGAGCCATGCGCACCTCGGTGTAGCGCATGGCAGCCGGCGCATCGCCGTCCACGGAGCCAAAGTTACCCTGACCGTCCACCAGCATGTAGCGCATGGCAAACGGCTGCGCCATGCGCACGATCGTGTCGTAGACCGCTGAATCGCCGTGCGGGTGGTACTTACCAATCACATCACCGACCACGCGCGCGGATTTCTTGTAGGGCTTGTTCCAGTCGTTATGGAGTTCGCTCATGGCGTAGAGCACGCGCCGATGGACCGGTTTGAGACCGTCGCGAACGTCTGGGAGTGCGCGTCCAACGATAACGCTCATGGCGTAATCAAGGTAGGACTGACGCATCTCGTCTTCGAGATTTACCTGCAGGATTTCCTTGGCGAGCTCTGCCATCAGAAGGTCTTCTCCGATTGTTCTTTAAGCGATTGTTTTTATTGTTATTATTTTGGTCTTTAGAGGTTCAAAAAACGGCGGCTTTTTGGACCGGTTCATAACCCCCTATTCTACCACAAGCAGGCTGCGCAGCGGGCCAGACCGGCCGCCCGCTTTTCATCGCGAAACAGGGCCGAATTTTGCCCGCAAGGGTTTCCCCAAAACCCCGCTGGCGGTATATCATGGCCGCCTTTGCCCTTACCGGAGTTCTACCATGCGCAGCTCTCTACGCCGCACGTTCCTGACCGCCCTGCTGTTGATGATCACCCTGCCCGCCCTGGGTCAGGAAAGCGACAAGCCGCGCGTTCTGATCAAAACCAATATGGGTGACATCACGGTGGAACTGTCGCCCGGCACGGCCCCCGTCACCGTAGCCAACTTTCTGCAGTACGTTGACGATGGCTTTTACGATGGCACCGTCTTCCACCGCGTCATCAGCAATTTCATGATTCAGGGTGGCGGCTTCACCGCTGACGGTCAGCAAAAGCCGACCCGGGCACCGATCAAGAACGAAGCCGACAATGGCGCACAGAACCTGCGCGGCACCATCGCCATGGCACGCACCAATGATCCGGATTCAGCGACCGCACAGTTTTTCATCAATGTCACCACGAACATGCCGCTGAACCACACCAGCAAGGAAAATGGCCGCACCTGGGGTTACGCAGTGTTCGGCTATGTGGTCGACGGCATGCAGGTCGCCGACAAGATCCGCTTCGTCAAAACCGGACGCGCTGATCGCCCGGTGGAACCGGTCATCATTGAGTCGATTACCCGCATCTGAGCACAGGCATGAGCACGCTGTTCATTTCCGACCTGCATCTGGACGATCGCCGTCCCAAGGCCACGCAGGCCTTCCTCACCTTTCTGGAGCGCGAGGCCCTACAGGCAGACGCGCTCTATATTCTCGGCGATCTGTTCGAGTTCTGGCTGGGTGACGATGCAGCAACGCCGACGGGCCAGGCCGTGGCCCCGGCCCTGCGCGCTGTTGCCGACCAGGGCGTTCCGATTGCTTTCATGCATGGCAACCGCGACTTTCTCCTAGGTGAGCGCTATGCCCAGGCCGCGGGCATGCGGCTGTTGGAAGAAGAAACCGTGGTCGATCTCTATGGTGCACCCACCCTGTTGCTGCATGGCGATACGCTATGCACGGACGATGTGGCCTATCAGAAGACCCGGCTTATGCTGCGGGATCCGGCCTTTCAGGCTGACTTCCTCGCCAAAACACCGCAGGAACGGATGGCCTTTGCACTCAAGGCACGGGAAATGAGCGCCGATCACAAGGCCGGCGTCAGCATGGACATCATGGATGTGAATGCTGAGGCCGTTGCCAGCGCCTTCGCGCGACACGGCGTCCGGCATATGATTCATGGTCACACGCATCGGCCGGCGGTGCACGAAGAGGCGGGCTATCAGCGCGTGGTACTGGGCGACTGGTATGACCAGGGCAGCGTGCTAAGTATCAGCGCGGAAGGCCTCCAGCTCGACGCCCTGCCCTGGGCTTGAGCGGTTTCTTTTCCGCGCGCTAGATCCGGCATCCGGCGCGCAAGCTCAGCGGCCAGACCACCGGTCGTGCGGCTTCCGGATCACCCCATACTTGAGCCAGCTGTGCCGCCAGTTCCACGAGTGGATCCTGTCCCCGCGCCTCTCGATAGCGACGCACGGAAGACCAGGTGTCGATATAGGCCAGATAGGCGGGCAGGGTCAGCTGCGATTGCAGCGGCAAATCCGGCGTCGTGAGCTCTGCAAAGGGGAACGGCAGGTCCTGATAACCCTGCTCCACATGCACGCGCTCGGGCGGCCAGTAGGGGCCCACGACCTCGTGGTAGAAGCGTTGAACCAGCGCATCAATGGGCGGAGCGATCACATTCAGCTGGTAGGTCCAGGCCGCAAACAGGCCGCCAGCCCGCAACACCCGTCTGACCTGCGCGTAAAAGAGCGGCAGATCAAACCAGTGCAGGGCCTGCCCCACGGTCACCAGATCCACGCTGCCATCGTCCAGGCTGCAGTGCTCAGCCGCTTCTACCTGAAACGTGACGTTGTCCGGCCCCCGGGCCTCCGCCAGCTGCTGCGCACTGGCGTCAGTGGCCATCACACGCTCAAAATACCCGGCCAGGCCGCTGGCCACCTGGCCATTGCCCGCACCCACGTCCCAGGCCAGCGTAGCGCCGGGCGCCTGCGCGGCCAGCCAGGAGAACAGCGCTGCAGGATAGCCGGGGCGGGCTCGGGCGTAGGCTTCAGCGTGCCCGGAGAAATGGTCTTTGAATGCTGGCACGCCGGCTCAGGCCCGTTCCAGTGCCTGCTTTTCCTGCTCAGAGAAACCGGCTGCCATGCGCGCCGGCCAGTTGAAAGGCCCCTTTACCGCGCCGTCAAAACGGGTTTCCAGCAGGTGGAGAAAGGTGGCATCGGGATCAACACCCTGCTCCGCACAGCAGAAATGAAACCAACGCGTACCAATCTCCACGTGGCGTACCTCTTCCGCCAAAATCACCTCAAGCGCGGCTACCGTGCCCTCATCGCCCGCTGCGCGCAATCGCTGAATCATGCCCGGGGTTACATCCAGCCCTCGCGCCTCGAGCACGCGCGGCACCAGAGCCATTCGCTCAAGCACGCTATCAGCGGTTTTTACAGCCATATCCCAAAGTCCATTGTGGGCTGGAAAATCGCCGTAGGCACACTGCAAATCAGCCAGCCTTGCGGTCAGTAAGCGAAAGTGCCGGGCTTCGTCGTACGCCACGCTGAGCCAATCGCTGGCATAGCCCTCGGGCATGGCCCGAAAGCGCCAGGCCGCGTCCAGGGCCAGATTGATCGCATTGAATTCAATATGAGCGATGGCATGCACCAGGGCAGCACGCCCAGCCGCCGATCCCAGCCGCCGGCGGGGCACCTGGTGTGCCGGAACCAGTTGCGGAGCGTCGGGCCTGCCCGGTTGGCCGATGGGGGGCGCTGCCGATGCCGGCGCTGGGGCCAGGCCCTGCGCCTGCACATCCGCCCAAAGCGCGGCTACCGCCAGGCACTTTGCCAGCGGATCTGCCAGCTCAAGGCATTCAGCAATACGTGCATAGGCAACAGGCATGACCGACGGACCGGGATGAAAGCGCCATTATAGCGCCGCCCGTCATGATAGCGCTGCGCGCAAGGCCGGCTTACACGGTCATGACATATGCCTTATACAAATTTAATACGGGTTTGTCATGCTGCCAGCATGCACTCTCACCCCTCCTGGCCCGTGTCCACGCGACGCAAGACCCGCCTGCCCCTGCGCCTGGTGCTACTGTCGCTGGCCTTGCACGCGCTTGTCTTGTGGAAGCTGCCACTGAACAGCGCCCAGGAGCGTGCCGTGACACCGGTCCTCTCGCTACGCTTGCAAGCCCCACCGCCTTCCCGGCCTGCTATGCCAGCGCAATTACCGGCAACCGAAGCCGTGGCGATCGTTAAGCCCAGCAGCCCGGCCCCCGTTGCCCCGGCGCCTGGCAAGCCGGCTTCGAATCGCGTTGCCCAAGCGGACCCGGCGGATCAGTCACAAGCTGCGCCGGAACTGTCGCGCAGTCGCTTGCT
>JABSSV010000322.1 GCA_013213875.1 Lysobacterales bacterium | reverse complement strand
CAAGCGGCTGGCATGCTCTGCATCATGCAGACGAAAGCGATGCATGACCTCCACATTGCCCGTGCGCGGATTGAACAGCACCTGCGTCATCGCCTCTTGCTGCTGATGGGCCGACGCGTCTACTCCTAGCATCGGAATGAGCAGCGTCAGCAATAACAGCAGGCGGCGGCGCATCAACATCAGTCGTCCCCGGTCTCCAGTTCCGTCTTGCTGTCCTGCATGATGTCGCGATACTCCATACCCTCACGCTCCGGGCTCTTGAAGGCTTCGATGCGGGAGGGAATGATGCGTCGCGGATAGTGGTTGTTGTCCACCTTCGTATCCGCGGTTTCCCAGTTGGGATCAATCACTACCTCGGTCAGTTCCTTGTCCGTGACGATCAGCTTCTTAACGCTGAGGGCATTACGGCGCCAAATTTCCGCAGGGATATCGAGCCGCTCCGTGCTGCCGTCGGCAAAGCTGAGCTGCAGCAGGATCGGCATAACCAGGCCACCCAGGTTGCTGAATTCGAGCACGTAGTAGTTCTGGTCCTCTTCCAGAGCCCGATCCAGCGCCACCCGCTCCCAGTCCTCCAGCCCCTCAAGCATCTTGCGGTACTCGTTGCGCTCCTTGTTAGTCACGGTAAAGCGGTCGTTGCGATCATAGAAGTCGCGCAGCTTGGGGTTTTTCTCTACCCAAGTACGCCCATCTTCCCGATTACGCTCCAGTATCACGGAAGCGGGCTTGTCCGCCTCTTCCTGCCGTCGGCGGTCATAGTCGATATCCGGATCTTTGGTATCCAGGCGCAGCTTCCAGATGCGGTCAATGCTCAAATCCACATGATCCGTGCTGTAGAACCAGCCGCGCCAGAACCAGTCCAGATCCACGCCGGACGCCTCCTCCATGGTGCGGAAGAAATCTGCCGGTGCCGGACGCTTGAACATCCAGCGGCGCGAATATTCGCGGAAGGCGAAATCAAACAGCTCGCGACCAAGAATGGTCTCGCGCAGAATCATCAGCGCTGCGGCCGGTTTCGCGTAGGCATTAGGGCCCAGCTGCAGCACAGAATCTGACTGGGTCATGATGGGCACCTGATTCTCCGATGCCATGTAGGCCACGATGTCCCGGGGCTGATTGTTCCAGGGAATTTCCGTGTCCCATTCCCAGCCCGCCAGCGCATCCAGGAAACTGTTCAGCCCCTCGTCCATCCAGGTCCACTGACGCTCGTCGGAATTGACGATCATGGGGAAGTAGATATGGCCGATTTCGTGAATAATGACCCCCACCAGAAAGCGCTTTTCCGCCAGCGTGTAGGTACGCTCGCCGTCATCCTGCAGAACCGTGCGCGGGCCGTTGAAGGTGATCATGGGGTATTCCATGCCGCCCACGGGTCCGTTGACGGACTGGGCTACCGGGTAGGGATAGTCGAAGGAATAGCGAGAGTAAACCTCCATGGTGTGAATCACCGAGGCAGTGGAATAGCTGGACCAGAGCGGCTCACCCTCTTTCGGGTAAAACGACATGGCCATGACCTCCGGCTGCACCTCCCCACCCTGCTGATAACCCTGGGCATCCCAGATGAACTTGCGCGATGAGGCCCAGGCGAAGTCGCGCACCCGATCGGCCTGAAAACGCCAGGTCTTGCTGCGCGAGCTTCCGGCCTTCTCATTTTCCAGGGCCTCGGCAGCGGTCACCACAAACACCGGCGATTTGGCCGTTCGTGCTTGCTCCAGCCGTTCGCGCTGCACCTCGGTCAGCACCGCCTCGGGATTCTGCAACACACCGGTGGAGGACACGATATGGTCCTCGGGCACGGTAATGGCCACCGTATAGTCACCGAACTCCAGCGTGAACTCACCGCGTCCGAGAAATTCCTTGTTGGTCCAACCCTCGTAGTCCGTGTAGGCGTGCAGCCGGGGGAACCACTGGGCCAGTAGGAAGATGTCATTACCGCCCTTGCGCGCGTCATCCGGGAAGTGCTCATAGCCAGCGCGGGCGGACACGGCATTCTCATCCACCATATTGAAGGCAAATTCGATGGTAAAGGCCGTGCTGTCTCCCGGCGCCAGGGGGCTGCGCAGGTCAACGCGGAGGTTGGTGCCAACCACCACATGGTCCAGATCGCCCTGCTCGTCACGGATCACTGGCAGCTCATAACCCAGCTCGTTGTCTTCCATAAACTGGCGCCGTCGCAGTTCATCCATGCTCAGCTGGGGTGGCTTG
>JABSSV010000321.1 GCA_013213875.1 Lysobacterales bacterium | reverse complement strand
CTAACCAGGGCGGCGGCCAGGATGCCGGCCCGGCCAATAACGGCCTTACGTTGCTGGGCTGGGAGACGGGCACGGAGCGCCTGCAGCAGTTCGGTTTTGCGGTGACCGCAAGTTATCCCTATGTGCTGGTGGGGGCGCCGGGCAGCACGGCGGCCGGTGATGGCAGCGGCCCCAGAGTTGGCGGGCTTTTTGTTATCGATGCGACCAGCGCTCTGGTCGCACCCAATCAGGTCGCGACCGCGGCGACAGCCGCGCAAACCACCCGTGGTTTCAGCGCCATAGACAAGCTGCTGGGTACGGCCACCGGCAGCTTACCTGCCACGGACCAGCTGGGACAGGAGGTATCCCTGCCGGGGGACCGTCTGTTCGGTGCCAGCAAGTCCACGGCCCGTACCTGGACCATTAGCGGCAGCGTGAACCCACGCAGCTACACACCGGTAAACCAGGACTATCCCAGTGATGGTGGCGATGTTTCGGGCCGCGCGCCGGCGAGTTTTGGCGTACTCGCCAGTGGCGCCAATATTTTCCGCGACCCAATCAATGACGTATTGGCGAGCGACGGTATCAACATTGACGTGCTTGCTGATATTGCCAACAACGCCATCCCCGCGCCGCCGAATCCGCCATCGCCCGCTACGGGCATTGAGGATGTGGGTGAAGACATTCGTCTGGTGCGTGAAACGCTGTGGTTTGCGAATCGGGAGGCGGGCAACACGATTGGGGAAGCTGCACCGCTGAATCCGCTGGCTGGCACGGAGGGGCGGGCTTTTTACTACCAGTATCCCTGTGGTTTCGGGCAGCGCTTGGTGGACCGCAAATACAGCCTTATCAGCATCCCCTGTGATCTGCCTCAGGGGACCACCTATGGCGAACTGTTTGGCGGCACCATCAATGGCGCCAATGTCACCATTGGCGACCGCAATCTGATCCGCCTCTATCGCTATGACCGCAGCCAGACCAATCCGGACCGCACCTTTACGGAGGTGGTTACGGACGGTGTCATTCCGGACGACGTGCTACGGAACAGTTTCCTGGTGATCTATGCAGACCGGCGCTACTTCGCCATCCCCGATGGTTTGGGTAGCAGCAACGGCACCCCGAGTTTTCTCGGCATTGACAGCGATCCCAATGGTCGCGGCGCGGCGGTCAACGCCGATGACGCAAAATTTACGGCGGCCGCCAACGCGGGTCTGGGCGCGAATGTGCGACGCTTTGCGCCGGTGGAACTGAAGCCGGCTAACACGGATGTGAGTGACAAGCCCTTTGTCATGGTCAGTAATCTGTATCCCCGGGCTTTCGACGTCAATAACCTCGTGATAGAGGTGATTGACCCACCCAGCGGCGTGGACGTGGTGGAGCTGTTTCGGAATCAGGGGCTGAATCCGGCCGAAGGCACGGTTTATGTCTACGATCCCCAGGCGCTGGCTTCCAACCCCTACCTGCCCATCACGGCCACCGGCACGCCCGGCTTTGACCAGCGCATTGCCCCCTATCAGGGCTTCTATGTGCAGTTGAAGGAGTTTATCGCGAGCGAGCAGGGCGCAGAGGTGATTCTCTACATTCCCCAGGAAGAATAGGCGCCAGCGCCGCCGGGGCGGCGCCGGCGCTTTGGCTCAGCCGTTGGGGCCCAGGAAGCTGGTAAGCAGGGCAGGCAGGGCCACGCCGTACTGGTCCTGAATCTTGTCCAGGAAGCCGAAGACCAGCACGAAGGCAACGAAGCCGGGCACGAACCAGCGAATCAACAGGCGCCAGAGGTCCATGACCCGGCCATCCCCCAGCTCACTGGTGAGCGTCTCGCGGCGCACGGCCCAGCCGGCAAACAGGGCCATAAGCAGGCCGCCCAGGGGCAGCAGCAGACCCTCGGTGATGAAGTCGAGGAAATCCAGATAGTCCAGGGAGAATACGTGCGCGGCGCCAATCAGCCACAGGGCCACGCCGATGCCCATGGCAGCGCCAAAGCGGGTGACGCCCTCGCGCTCTTCCAGCCAGGAAACGGACACCTCCATGAGCGAGATGGAGGAGGTGAAGGCGGCAAACAGGGCCAGCGCGAAGAACACGGTCGCAAACAGGGCGCCACCGGGCACGGCACCGAAGGCCACCGGCATAGAGATAAAGAACAGGCCCGGTCCGCCGGCCGGGTCGAGACCGGCCATAAACACGATGGGGAAGATGGCAAAGCCTGCGATCAGCGCCACGAAGCTGTCCGTGGTCACGACGATGGCGGACGATTTGGGAATGTTGCTGTCGCGATCAAGATAGGCGCCGTAGGTGATCATCAGAGCCACGCCGATACCGATGGAAAAGAACGCCTGTCCCAGGGCTGAGAGAAAGGTACGAAAGCCCACATCGGCCCACTTGGGCTCGAACAGGAAGCTGATGGTGCGCGCCAGATCACCCTGGGTGACCGCGTAGGCCACCACCGCCAGCAGCATGAGAAAGAACACCGGCATGAGCAGCGTGGCGGCTTTTTCAATACCCCCTTTCACGCCGCGTCCCACCACCCAGACATTGGCCGCCAGCAGCAGACCCAGCAGCCCGAGAATGCCCCATTTACGCGCCAGCGCGCCGTCGCCCTGGCCGATGGTGTTGGTGAAGTTGGCGGCGGAGGCGGCTGCGTCCATGCCGCTAAAGACCCCGGTGGGAGCCTGCATGAGGAAGGCGATCAGCCACACGGAGATCACCAGGTAGAAGCTCAGGATAAAGAAGCTGGTAAAGGTGCCCACCCAGCCGGTGACGCCCCAGGCACCACTGCGCCCCTCATGGCGCGCCAGCTGCTCGATGCCCTCGATGGCTGAGGTGCCGGATTTCCGGCCCACGGCATACTCGGCCATGAGCAGGGGCAGGCCCACCAGTACCACGCACACCAGATACAGCACGATAAATGCACCGCCGCCGTTTTCCCCCGCCGTGTAGGGAAAGCGCCAGAAATTGCCCAGGCCCACGGAGGAGCCTACGGCAGCCATTAGAAAACCAAAACGGGAGCCCCAGGTGTCTGCTTTACGACCGATGTTTGCCATCGTGTTGTCCTTCTGTGTGTTCGCTGCTTGCGCATGCTACCAGAGCTTGCTGGGTCCGTGGCCCGGGCTGCGCTATGCTGCGCGCAGGAGGATGAGCCATGAATGAGTTATTAGCGCAGCCGCTCGCGCTGCCCTGCGGTGCGGTGCTGCCCAACCGGCTGGCCAAGGCTGCCATGACGGAAGGCCTGGCCACGGCTGCTGGCGTGCCTGGTCCGGCGCTGGAGCAGCTTTACGGACTGTGGGCCGACGGCGGTGCGGGCCTGCTGCTGACCGGTAATGTACAGATTGACGCGGACCACCTGGAACGGCCCGGTAATGTGATTATCGATCGTGAGCCAGCTGGCGAACAGGCGGCGGCACTGGCGCGTTGGGCGGCGGCTGCCACCCGGGCCGGTAATCACTGCTGGGTGCAGCTGAGTCACGCGGGCCGACAGACCATGAAACCGATCAACCCACGCCCCCAGGCGCCGAGCGCCGTACGCGTGGGCCTGCCCGGTGGTCAGTTCGGAGAGCCGGTGCCCTTCACCGAGGCGGAGGTGGCGGCCTTGCCAGCGCGTTTCGCCCGCGCAGCCCGGGCCTGTCAGGCCGCGGGCTTCAGCGGTGTGCAGCTGCATGCCGCCCATGGTTACCTGTTCTCATCCTTTCTCAGCCCGCGCACGAACCTGCGGGAGGACCGCTATGGGGGCAGCCTGGAAAACCGGGCCCGGGTATTGCTGGAGACGGTGGCAGCGGTGCGTGCCGAAGTGGGCCCCGCCTTTCCCCTGGCGGTAAAGCTCAACAGCGCTGATTTTCAAAAGGGCGGCTTTGCCTTCAGCGACAGTCTGCAGGTGGCGCGCTGGCTGGAAGCCGCCAGCGTGGACCTGATCGAGATTTCCGGTGGCACCTACGAGCAGCCCCGGCTGCTGGATATGGAGGGTCTGGAACCGGTGGCCCAACAGGGGGTAAAGGCCTCCACGCTGGCCCGCGAGGCCTACTTTGTGGACTTCGCCCTGGCCATGCAGGCGGAAGTGAACATTCCCCTGATGGTGACCGGCGGCTTTCGCCGCCGGGATGCCATGGAGCAGGCGCTCAGCGGTGGCGCAGCGGACGTGATCGGCCTCGGCCGGCCCCTGTGTGTGGCGACCGATGGCCCGGCCCGGTTGCTGGGCGGCGCCGGAGAGTTGCCGCGCTTTGAACAGCAGCTGGCGCTGCTGCCCGGCTGGCTGTCCTTTATGAACCGGAGCCTGTCGCTTCGGGCCGTCAGCGGTTTCGCCGTCATGTACTGGTATTACGAGCAGCTGGTGGCGCTGGGGGAGCGGGGCCGGCCGGAGCCGGACTTAAGTGTGGCACGGGCCAGCTGGCGCACGCTGCAGCGCCAGCGTCGCTTACTGGCCGCCCGCTAGGGGCGTCGGTGTCTGGTCCAGGGGCGACAGGGCACCGCAGGCACCACGACGCACCACATGCGTGTAGATCATGGTGGTGCGAAGGTCACTGTGACCCAGCAGCTGCTGAATGGTGCGGATGTCGGTCCCTGCCTCCAGCAGGTGGGTGGCAAAAGAATGACGCAGCGTGTGACAGGTCACGCGTTTATCAATGCCCGCCCGCTGCCGGGCGCGGGCCAGGGCCTTGCGCAGGGTGGAGGGGTGCACGTGCCAGCGGTAGAAGTGACCCGGATCCTGCGGATCTTCCGAGCGCAGCTCGCTGGGAAACAGATACTGCCAGCAGAAACGCTGCGTGGCTTTGCCCAGCTTGCGCTGCAGGGCCCTTGGCAGACGTGCCTGGCCGTGCCCGCGTTCCAGGTCTTCCTGGTGCAGTAAACGCACGCGCGCCATTTGACGCTTGAGCGCTGCGGCCAACTGCTCAGGCAGCATGCTCATGCGGTCTTTGCCCCCTTTGCCCGCATGGATGCGCAAGGTAGCGCGGGAAAAATCCACATCCCCGGCGCGCAGGGCGAGACATTCGGCAGTGCGCAGGCCGGCGCCATAGAGCAGCGCCAGCGGCAGGGCCTGGCGTGGCGGCGCTGCCGCCAGCAAGCGCAGCGTTTCCGCCCGGCTCAGAACCACCGGCATGCGCCGCTGCGGTTTGGCGCGGACCACTTGGTCGAGCCAGGGCAGCTCGATCTCCAGCACCTGGCGATAGAGAAACAGCAGCGCCTGCAAGGCCTGATTCTGCGTGCCCGGGGCTACCCCGCGCACCACCGCCAGGTGGGTCAGAAACGCCTCAATGGCCTCTTTGCCAAGCTCTGCCGGATGTTGTTTGTTATGAAACAAAATAAAGCGGCGCACCCAGTCCGTGTAGGCCTTCTCCGTCGCATAGCTGTATTGCCGCACGCGGATGGCTGCGCGGACCCGGTCCAACAGTCGTACCGAACTCATCCCGTTTGCTCCCAATTCATAGCGCCCCACGCTAAAACAAAAATCGAGGCGAAATGGACAGTAACTTGCACTTTGTGACGTAAGAACTAAGCTACAAACAAAGAAACCAACTCAAATAACACAGCAGCAAACGCAAAAATAATCGGGGGTTAGTGGGGGCCATGAGGCATAGAAGCAACAAAAACCGGGCGTCGTTCAGACAAAAGCGCCCCCAACCAACTAATTAATAGTTATCTTGTTTTGAGCCCTCGCCTCAAAGTACTTGGCTATTTTTCGGCCGCGTTTGCGGTGAATCAGTGGGTTGGTTTGATTCCATTCCCGCAAGACATGCTCGCTTTGGTAAACGCTATGCCGCCTGGTTGGGTCACGCTAGTGACCACCATGGTTCTACCGTTGATCCTTCTTATCGCAAGTGTGTGCTTATTGTCAGGGCTTCAGAACTCACGCTATGTCATGGCGGCAATTTATTTTTGGGGTATGGTTGTTCAGGCTTGGGCATTTGCTAATCATTTGCCAAAGCGATTCGATGCGCCACTATCGGTAACGGTTAGTGACTCTTTTGTTTGGATTTTTTTGGTGGGTATCGTGACTTATGCAATTCTTGGGGTGCTTTCGCTCAAGTTGGGCGGAGATGGGCCGCAAGATAACAAGTCATTCAAGCCGCAGGCTTCGCCTGCTCGGACCGCGCTGCGCGCGGCCGCTTAACTCAAACGTTAGGTGGCCAGACATGGCGCGTTACACCAAGAAGCCAGTTTCAGAAGTTATTTCTGTACTAGAGCGTCTGCTAAAGGGAGAGCT
>JABSSV010000320.1 GCA_013213875.1 Lysobacterales bacterium | reverse complement strand
GAGGTTGATTTGCTGCCGGTAGAACAGTGGGCTGCGCTGGAACCTGATTACCAGCGCCTCATCCTTACGCAAGTGGTCATCAATCAGGCCATTCCAGGTTGCACCATCAACCGGGCTCGGGACTAGCCGGCGCAATCGGGCACTGCGCGGGTGCCAGGCCTGTTCAGCAGCGCCGGGGTAGGGTATGACATTAAAACAATGGTTACTGGTCTTTTCTTTCTTTGCCGTGAGCGTGGTTGCGCTGCTCTATGGTTTGTCTCCCAGCTGGTTTTATGCGCAATTTCTGCTGAATTCAGCACCGCCAGGCGTGGATCAGTCCCATATTTTGAGGGCGGTCATGACCCTCTACCTGACGCTCGGTCTGTTCTGGCTCTGGGCCGCGTTTTCAGACCGCTATCGCGACATGGGGCTGCTGACCCTGTGCCTGTTTTGCGGGGGATTGGTGGTGGGTCGCATCATCAGCGTGCTGGTTGACGGGCTTCCCTCGCCGATATTACTGGTCTACATTTTTATAGAGCTCAGCGTGATTCCGTTGGCGATCTGGCTGCTGCGTCGCGAGCACTAGCCTGTTCGCCTTAGCGCCAGGAAGCCCGATGAGTGGGCCATAGCAATGCAGGGGTAGGGAGGAAGCATCATGAAGTGGTTTGCAATACTGATTTCGGCCTTAAGTTTTTCCATGGTTAGCTGGGGGCAGGGGTCCACCGACCCCTTGCCATCCTGGCAGGCAGGACCCAGCAAAGAGGCTGTGCAGTCCTTTGTGACGCGGGTCACCCAGCCAGAGTCACCGGACTTTGTGGCGCCCGCTGAACGCATTGCCGTGTTCGATAACGATGGTACGCTCTGGGCGGAGCAGCCGGCTTACTTTCAGCTCTTCTTTGCGCTCAACCGGGTGCATGCTTTGGCGCCTGAGCACCCGGAATGGGCGACCCAGGAGCCGTTTGCCTCGTTGCTGAAAGGCGACTACGAAACGGCCCTGGCGGGCGGCGAAGCGGCGCTGCTTGAAATCGTCATGGCCAGCCATGCTGGTATGAGCACGGATGCATTTGCCGAGCTGGTGACCAATTGGATCAACACCGCGGTGCATCCGGACACCGGCCGGCCTTTCCGCGAGATGGTCTATCAGCCCATGCTGGAACTGCTGGCCTACCTGCGTGCCATGGGCTTTAAGACTTATATCGTGTCCGGTGGCGGTATCGAGTTCATGCGCCCCTGGGCGGAAGCGGTTTACGGTATTCCCCCGGAGCAGGTTATCGGTAGCAGCATCAAGCTGGAATACACCATGGAGGCCGGCGAGCCGGTGCTGATGCGGCTGCCGGAAATCAATTTTATTGATGACCAGGAAGGCAAGCCCATTGCTATCAACCGGCATATCGGCCGGCGTCCCATTGCGGCCTTTGGCAACTCTGACGGGGATTTGCCGATGTTGCAGTGGGTCAGTGGCGGTGCGGGCGCCCGCTTTGCACTCTACGTGCATCACACGGATGCGGAGCGCGAGTGGGCCTACGACCGCGATTCATCCATCGGGCGCCTGGATCGGGGCCTGGATGAGGCGCGTGCCAAGGGTTGGACCGTGGTCGATATGCAAAAGGATTGGCGGCAGATTTTTCCCACGCCGAATCCCTGATTCAGCTAAGCTACCGCGGGCACGAGCGGCACCTAGGCAAGCGGAAATTTGCCCACGGATGCGTGCTGTCTGACAGCGTTCGCGCATCAGTGACCGAGCCTAAACCGGCCCGCCGAACGCTGCGGGTTTCCCAGCTTCCTCAACAAAAGGTGATCTATGCAAGGATTTCGATGGTTGGCCATGGTGGCCCTCATGGGCCTGTCCCTGACCGGCGCGGTAGCGGCCGACGAGCCAGAGGTGAAAGGCGAGGGTTCCATTTATACACAGAAGTTTGATACGCCCGGCACCAGCGGGAATTTTGGCTATGTGGTGGATACGCAAACCCGCTTGTGCTTCGTCAAGTGGTTTTCACAGGGCGGCTCGCCCAGCGAATTGCTGCAGATTGATTGCCAGACGTTGATGAAACGCAAGGAATGGAAGCCCATCCTGACCTGGCTGTTCTGAGGCGCCTAAGGGCCTGGTCGCGCATGGCGCGGCCAGGCCATGCCGCGGCGGTGCCACGTTCCGAATTGCCCCGGCCACCCCGGTGTAGTGCCGCTGCCGCTTCCCGCAGCGCTTACCCGCCATGACTTTTCACCCTGACAGGGTGCTCTGACCCGGTCGTAAGATAAGGCGGACTTTTGGTGCGTGCTGCGACCAGCGCAATAGCACCATGCGGGGGAGTGATATGCGCATTTTTCTGACGATTTCTTTGCTGTGCCTGATGCGGCCCTTGTGGGCGGCTGATTGGTCCGTGGAGCCGGTGACCTTCAGCAGTCATGGTGTCACCCTGTCCGGGTCCATTGTATGGCCGGTCAAAGAGGAGCCGCAGGCGGCCGTGGTGTTTGTGCACGGTTCCGGCAAGCAGGCCCGCAGTCTGGCGCTGGGCCAGCGTTTCGCGGCGGAGGGCATTGCGGCGCTGGTCTATGACAAACGCGGCGCCGGCGCATCCGGTGGCGTCTATGAGGGTCAGCAGAGCGTCAGTGAGGCCAACATTCGCTTGCTGGCTGATGATGCGCTGGCGGCCTTTCGACGACTCAAGGCCCACCCGCGGGCACAGCAGTTGCCGCTGGGGGTGACCGGCATCAGTCAGGCCGGCTGGATCGTGCCCCTGGTCGCGGAACAGGAGCCGGCGGTCCAGTTTATTGCGCTCTGGAGCAGTCCGGTCTGCCGGGTCAGTGAAGAAGATATCTTCAGCCAGTACACCCGCGATCGGGATCATGCGGCGATAGCCAGCTATCAGGAGGCGCTGGCGGCGCGCCGAACGCCCTATCGCTGGCCCGATTTTCTGGGTGAGGACATGAATCCTGCTGACAGCCTGGCCACGCTGGCGATCCCGGGGCTGTGGGTCTTTGGGGCGCGGGATGGCAGCGTTCCTGTTGATCTTTCCATGCAGCGACTGGATGCACTTATCGCTGCAGGCCGTCCCTACGAGTATGTGACCTTTTCCAGCGCGGGCCACAACAATATGGCGGCCACCTTCGATACGGTTGGTGCCTGGATACGCCGCCAGCGCCAGCCACACGGGTTACAAGGGCCTTGAAAGCAGAGCTGGCTGACGATGCATTCAGGGCCCAGGGCGATGCATGACTTCTGACCCTGCTGCGCCGTTTTCGCCTGCGCGTACAATGGCGCGGTCTTTTGACTAGTTACGGGGAAGCAAATTCCATGAATGTTCCGATGAAACCGACCCGCCTGCTGACCGCCGCCGCGGCCACAGCAGCGCTATCTCTCACCGGCCTAGCAACGGCCGATCCCATGACCAATACGCTCGGAGTCGCTATGACCACTGATGCTCAAAGCGCGCCGCTGATTCCGCGCGAGGCCCTGTTTGGTAACCCTACGAAAGCACAGGGTCGCCTGAGCCCCGATGGTGCCTGGCTGAGCTGGCTGGCACCGAAAGATGGTGTGCTGAATATCTGGCTCGCGCCGCGGGCGAACCCGGCAGAGGCCCGTGCCATCACCAGCGCTACGGACCGCCCGATTCGCCAGCATTTCTGGTCGCCGGATAGCAAGAGCGTACTCTATGTGCAGGACAAAGGCGGCGATGAGAACTTCCTGTTGTACAGCATCAACGTGGCCAGTGGTGAGGAAAGCACGCTCACACCGTTTGAGAACACACGCATACAGATTATCGGGACCTCCCAGGCCATCAAGGACAAAATGCTGATCGGGGTGAACAATCGCAATCCCCAGTTTCATGATGTGCACATGCTGGACCTGAACAGCGGTGAGATTACGCCGGTGCTCGAGAACAACGGCTATGCCGGCTTTATGGCCGATGACACGCTGACGTTGCGTATGGCCATGCGCCAGAACGCTGAAGGGGGTAGCGACTACTTCCGCGTCATCGACAACCAGGTGGAAGACCGTCCTTTTGAAACCACGGCCATGGAAGATTCGCTGACCACCAATCCGTCGGGCTACACCACCGATGGCTCGGTGCTGTACTGGGTGGATAGCCGTGGCCGCAACACGGCGGCGCTCTATGCGCAGGACACAGCCAGCGGCGAACGCACACTGATCGCCGAAGATGCCAAGGCTGATATCGGCGGTACCATTCGCGATCCAAAAACCGGCGTGGTGGAGGCCTACTCGGTCAACTACCTGCGTAACGAGTGGACCGCCACGGATCCGGAACTGCGCGCTTCTCTGGACTGGCTTGATGGCCAGCTGGACGGCGACTTTGGCATTTCCAGCCGTACGGAAGACGACCAAACCTGGGTGGTTTGGAACGACCCGGTGACGGCACCTTCAGCCACCTTTATCTACGACCGTCAGGCCGAGACGCTGACGCCGTTTTATGTTTCCCGGCCGGAGCTGGAAGGCATGCCCTTGCTGCCCATGCAGCCGGTGGAGATCACCAGCCGGGACGGGCTGACCCTGCCTTCCTACCTGACTTTGCCGGTGGGCAGTGACCGGGATGGCGACGGCCGTCCGGATGCGGCGGGTCCCATGGTGCTGTTGGTACA
Source organism: Lysobacterales bacterium (assembly GCA_013213875.1). Taxonomy (GTDB): domain Bacteria; phylum Pseudomonadota; class Gammaproteobacteria; order Xanthomonadales; family SZUA-36; genus Marinihelvus. The sequence goes on along the minus strand of JABSSV010000320.1, from coordinate 1,543 downwards.
CGGTGGTCCCTGGGCGCGCGACGGCTATGGCTTTAATTCCACCCATCAGATGCTGGCCAATCGTGGTTACGCGGTGCTGTCCGTCAACTTCCGCGGCTCGACCGGCTTCGGCAAGGATTTCCTCAACGCCGGCAACCTTGAATGGGGTCTTAAAATGCACGATGACCTGATTGATGCGACCGACTGGGCCATCAATGAGGGCATTGCGCTGGCCGATGAGGTGGCCATCATGGGCGGATCTTACGGCGGCTATGCCACGCTGGCGGGTCTGACCTTCACGCCGGAGAAATTTGCCTGCGGCGTGGACATCGTTGGCCCTTCCAACCTTGAGACGCTGCTGGGCACCATCCCGCCCTACTGGGCCCCCATGGTGAAGATTTTCCATGAGCGTATGGGTGATCCGAACACGGAAGAAGGTCTGGCCTTGCTGCGCGCAGCCAGCCCGCTCTACAAGGCGGATCAGATTGTGCGTCCGCTGCTGATTGCCCAGGGCGCCAACGATCCGCGTGTGAAGCAGGCGGAAAGTGATCAGATCGTCAGCGCCATGCAGCAGGCGGAGATTCCTGTGACCTACGTGCTGTATCCCGACGAAGGACACGGTTTTGCCAAGCCAGCCAATTCCATCGCTTTCTATGCCATTGCGGAGAACTTCCTGGCCGAGTGCCTGGGCGGCCGCGCCGAAGGTCTGGATAGTGTGCTCGCGGACTCCACGGCTGAGATCGTGGAGGGCGCTGAATACGTGCAGGGTCTGCAAGCAGCGCTGGACAGCTAATATTTTCTAAAGGTCGCATCCGTCGCCGGGCCTGAGCCCGCGACCGCGCCACACTTCGCCCGCAGGCTCTCGCCTGCGGGTTTTTTTTATGTCCAGCTCAGCTCATGGCGACTGCGTCAAAGGTATGTGTGGGTAAGGCCCCAAGGTCTCTGTGCCGCCGTACTCAATGGCCCGCTGCATGCCGGTCATGATGGTGCGCAGCTTTTGCTGACCGGCCGTGTGATGCAGTGACTGGGCCAGTCGACTAAGCTGATATAGGCTCATGGCGCCCCAAGGGCATTGATGACCAGTGGGCCTGGCGCGGTCCAGCGCCGCGGATAGGTGGTCTGGCGCCGTGGGCTTGTATTGGCATATTGGTTCAAGGAGTTCTTATGAAATCTTTCCAAGCTAGTCTCTGGTTACTGCTGTTGCTCCCCTTCGCGAGCAGTTTCGCTGATGATGCTGCCATGGCGCCTAGCGCCGGTGATGAGCATGTGGATACGGCAGTGGTCAAGCTTGCTACCCAGGCCTACCTTTTCAGCTACCCGCTCCTGACCATGTACTACACGCATGAGGTGTCCACCAACGTGCCGCAAAACAACGGCGTCGGTAAAGCGCCGCTGAACCAGTGGGCGGGGATGCACCAGTTTCCCAAGGCTGGCTTTACCGATGTGGTGCGTCCTAACGTGGACACCTACTACTCCGTGGTGTTCGCGGACCTGGATGAGGGCCCGCTGTACCTTTCGATACCCGCCACCTCGCGCTATTACCTGATGCCCATACTCAACGCCT
>JABSSV010000032.1 GCA_013213875.1 Lysobacterales bacterium | reverse complement strand
CATGGTCATCATCGCAAGGTGGTGACCATGGGCGAGGCGTCCAAATTCGGCATCCCCTTGCACCAGATCCCGGCGGTGCTGGAGCAGGTCCAGCGTTTAAATATCCGGGTGACAGGCCTGCATGCACACAGCGGTAGTGGCGTGCGTGATCCCTCGGTCTGGGCGCAGCAGCTTGAGCAGTTTCTCGCGCTACTCAAGGATTTCCCCGAGGTGCGGGTCATCGATCTGGGTGGCGGGTTGGGTGTTCCTGAACGGCGTGACGAGGCGCCCTTTGACCTGGACCAACTGGATGACTTACTGCTTGCCCTGGACCTGCCAGAGCAGGTCTCACTGTGGTTGGAACCCGGGCGTTATCTGGTATCCGAAGCGGGTGTCCTGCTGGCACGCGTGACCCAGATCAAGGCCAAAGCCCAGTATGCCTATTTGGGCGCTGATGTGGGTATGAACTCGCTGCTGCGACCCGCGCTTTATGGTGCTTTTCACGATATGGTTAATCTGTCGCGCCCGGAGCTGCCGTCCACCGAATGCTACACGGTGGTGGGGCCCATCTGTGAATCCGGTGATGTGCTGGGAGAGCAGCGCTATCTGCCGCCCAGCGAGGAGGGGGACGTGCTCTTGATTGCCAATGCCGGTGCCTACGGACGGGTCATGGCGTCCCACTACAATCGTCGCGAACCGGCGCGGGAGGTCATTCTGGATGCGCTCGACGCATAAGGCGCTGGAGCCCCGGGCGCAGGCGCAGAAAGCCGCGGTAGGCCTGTTCCAACAGCCAGGCGACGGGACGCCAGCGTGCGGCCAGGCCCAGCGGGCGTAGCAGCGGTATGGCACGCCACATGGCGGCGAAAGCCGCGGCGCCGGACAGCATGTCGCCGCCTGCTTCCCGCGCGTGAAATCGTGCCAGCAGTTCGGCGGGATCCAGGGGGCAGGCTTCGTCCTTCAGGATATCGACAAAATTGATGGCCTGCCGTCGGTCCAGCCGGCGCATGAACCGGATTTCCCACAGACACAGGGGACAGGTGCTGTCATACCAAACGGTCAGCTCCGGGGGTGCATTGCGGGATAGCTCACTCACCGTTTAAAGATCGCACGAAGCGGGTGAACAGCCGGTTAGCACCGGCCGTTCCCATCAGGCCGCGCTAGGCAGCATCTTCATCCATCCACACATCCAGCGGCGGGCAGGAGCAGACCAGGTTGCGGTCACCATGCACGTTGTCCACCCGCGCAACAAAGGGCCAGAATTTTGCGTTCCAGCTGGCCTGAGTGGGAAACAGGGCGGAACCGCGGTCGTAAGGATGCTCCCAGTTGCGGATCAGGTCCGTGGCATTGTGGGGCGCATTCACCAACGGGTTGTCATCTTCTGGCCAGCGGCCATCGTTGACGGCCTTGATTTCTTCCCGAATGGCCAGCATGGCCTCGCAGAAGCGGTCCAATTCGGCCAGTGATTCACTTTCCGTCGGCTCAATCATGAGTGTCCCGGGCACCGGAAAGCTCATGGTTGGGGCATGGAAGCCGTAGTCGATCAGTCGTTTGGCCACGTCCTCCTCACTGATCCCGCACTGCTGTTTAAAGGGGCGCAGATCGATAATGCACTCGTGGGCAACGCGGCCGTTCCGGCCCGTATAGAGCACGTCATAGGCGCCTTCCAAGCGGCGTGCGATGTAGTTGGCGCTCAGGATGGCGACCTGAGTGGCCTTCTTCATACCGGCTGGTCCCATCATGGTGATGTAAGCCCAGCTGATGGGCAAAATGCCCGCGCTGCCGAAAGGTGCCGCCGCCACCGCGTGGTTGCGGGCATGGGTGCCGCCCAGATCCACCAGTCCATGGCCGGGCAGATAGGGGGCCAGGTGTTCGCCGCAGCATAAGGGACCAACGCCGGGACCGCCGCCGCCGTGGGGAATACAGAAGGTCTTGTGCAAATTCAAATGCGAGCAGTCCGCGCCGAACTGGCCGGGACCGGCCAGACCTACCAGCGCATTCAGGTTGGCGCCATCCAGATAGACCTGGCCGCCATGGGCGTGAATCAGATCGCAAATATCCCGCACCTGTTCTTCATAAACGCCGTGCGTGGACGGATAGGTGATCATGAGCGCCGCCAACTGATCGCTATACTCTTCGGCCTTGGCACGCAGTTCGTCCACATCCACGTTGCCATTGTCGTCGCATTTGACCACCACGATTTTCATACCCGCCATGGCAGCACTGGCAGGGTTAGTGCCGTGGGCCGAGGAGGGAATGAGACAAATATTGCGATGCTGGTCTCCACGCGCGTCGTGATAGCCACGGATCGCCAGCAAACCGGCATATTCACCCTGCGAGCCGGCATTGGGCTGGAGTAATACGGCATCGTAGCCGGTGCATACCACCAGCATACGTTCCAGTTCGGCAATCATCTTCCGATAGCCCTGGACCTGACTGTCCGGCGCAAAGGGATGAATCTGTGCGAACTCGGGCCAGGTCACCGGCACCATTTCCGTGGTCGCATTCAGTTTCATGGTGCAGGAACCGAGCGGAATCATCGCGTGCGCCAGAGACAGATCCCGGTTTTCCAAGCGCTTCAGATAGCGCAGCATCTCCGTCTCCGAATGGTGAATACGGAAGATGTCATGGGCCAGCAGGGCGCCGCTCCGCTGGAGTTCGTCAGGCAAGGCCTGCGTATCAGCGTCAAGTTGCCGGTCCAGTGCGCCCAGCTCCGGGCAGGACTGCTGGGGACCGCAAAAGACCGCGAAAAGTGCGTTCAGATGCTCCCGCGTGGTGCTTTCCCCCACGCTGATGCCCAGGGTGTTTTCGTCCACGCGGCGCAGATTGATGCCCGCCGCATCAGCGGCGGCCAGCAACGCGTCCGTCTGCGTTCCGGTTTCCACGCACAGCGTGTCGAAGTAACTGGCGTGGCGTAGTGTGTAGCCCAGCGTCTCAAGACCATCAGCGAGCAGCTGCGTCTGTCGGTGAATCCGACGGGCGATGCGCTGCAGGCCACCGGGACCGTGATAAACGGCGTACATGCTGGCCATCACGGCCAGCAGCGCCTGCGCGGTGCAGATGTTACTGGTGGCCTTGTCACGGCGGATATGCTGCTCGCGGGTTTGCAGCGCCATGCGCAATGCCGGTTTGCCATGGCGGTCAACGGAGACGCCGATGACGCGCCCGGGCATGGTGCGTTTGTGCGCATCCCGGGTGGCATAGAAGGCCGCATGGGGTCCGCCGAAACACAGGGGTACACCGAAGCGTTGTGAGCTGCCCACCACAATGTCTGCGCCCATGGCGCCCGGTGCCTTCAAAAGCACCAGGCTGAGCAGATCCGCGGCCACCACGGTGAGCGTATTCTGCGCTGCCGCCTGAGCGATCAGGGGCTCCAGATCACGCACCTCACCCTGTGCGCCGGGATACTGGAGCAGCATGCCGAAAGCATCGCCGGCGGCCAGCAGTTCCGCCGCTTCGCCCACAACGATCTCAAAGCCAAAATGCTCCGCTCGAATGCGCAGCACGTCCAGCGTCTGGGGCAGCACCTGCGCATCGACCAGAAAGCGCGGGCTTTTATTGCGACGGTTGATGCGTTTGAGCTGCGCCATGGCTTCGGCGGCGGCGGTGGCCTCATCCAGCAGGGAGGCATTGGCCAGTTCCATGCCGGTCAGGTCCGTAATCATGGTCTGGAAATTCAGCAGTGCCTCCAGTCGGCCCTGGGAAATCTCTGCCTGATAGGGTGTGTAGGCGGTATACCAGCCGGGATTCTCCAGCACGTTGCGCTGAATCACGGGCGGTGTGATGGTCTCCGCATAGCCCAGACCGATCATGTTGTGCCGAAGCTGATTTTCCTGCGCCAGCTCTCGCAGGCGCGCGAGCGTCGCATGTTCACTGCGGGCCGGTGCCAGATCCAGCGCTTCCCTTTGCTGAATGGCCGGTGGCAGGGTGCTCTCGGTCAGGTCGTCCAGCGAGGGCGCCCCAACGGTTTGCAGCATTCGCCGGATATCTTCCTCACCCGGTCCGATGTGCCGGGCGATGAATTCCTCGGCATTCTCCAGAGCGTGAAGCGGTCCTTCATTTGCGGTCTGATCAGACATAGATCTTCTCCAGGGAAGCCGGCCAGGCTTCCTCTTGCCAGTGCCCTGCCGCCCCTAGGCGCCGGTCAGGGCCATGAAGTAGTGGTCTACCATGAGAAATGCGAACAGCACCATCAGGTAGGTGACGGAATAGCCAAAGGTCTGCATGGGTAGCATGGGGTCGTCATTGACCAGCAGGCGCCAGGCATACCAGAGAAAGCCGAGGTTCAGGACCGACACGCCGCCCAGATACAGGGGGCCGCTCATGCCCGTTAGGAACGGAAGCGTGGTCACAATCACCAGCAGTATGGTGTAGAAGAAAATGTGCCAGCGGGTAAAGTTCACGCCGTGGGTTACGGGCAGCATGGGTATATCAACCGCCGCATAGTCCGCGCGGCGATGAATGGCCAGGGCCCAGAAGTGCGGCGGGGTCCAGACAAAAATAATCAGGAACAGCAGTAGTGCGTCCGCATCCACCTGACCGGTCACGCTGGTCCATCCCAGCACCGGGGGGGCAGCGCCCGCGGCGCCGCCGATGACGATATTTTGCGGCGTGGCTCGCTTGAGCCAGACCGTGTAAATAACGGCGTAACCGATCAGAGAGGCAAAGGTCAGCACCGCGGTCAGCGTGTTCACCCAGAGCACCAGGATCACCATGGACAGGGCGCCAAGCGCCAGGGCAAAGGCCAGCACGCGAGACTCGGTCAACTGGCCCGTGGGCAGTGGACGATCTTTGGTGCGGGCCATGACCGCATCAATACGCTGATCCAGCAAATGGTTGATGGCGGCCGCCGAGGAGGCCGCCAGGCCGATGCCCGCCGTGCCTGCGAACAGGGCACTCAGCGGCGGCATACCCGAGGTAGCCAGCAGCATGCCCACCACGGCGGTGAACACAATCAGGGCCACAACCCGGGGCTTGGTCAGCTCCAGGTATTGGCGCCAGACCGCCGGGGTCAGGCCGTGGCTTGTGGCGAGGTCCGATTCAGTAGCCATACCAGCATCACAATCAGCAGTGCAGCCATCCCATTATGCGCTACCGCATTGGCCAGTGGGAGCTTCAGAAGAATATTCAACACGCCCAGCGTGAACTGTATCAGCACGCCCACCAGCAAAAGATTTGCCCCCAGCGTCAGCGGCGGCAGACGTCGCATGCTGAAAGCGGCGAATAGCAGCACGGCCAGCGTAATGACGGCGCCGATACGGTGTACCAGGTGGATGGTAGCGCGGGAGGTGTGATCCAGCACGCCGCCTTCATAATCAACGCCGATTTCCCGCCACACGGTAAAGGCTTCACCAAAGTCCGTATCGGGCCACCACTGACCCGTACATTTGGGAAAGTCTGGGCAGCTCATGGCAGCGTAATTGGCGCTGGTCCAGCCGCCCATGGCAATTTGCGCCACCAGCACGGTCAGCGCCACCAGCACCAGCGGCCGTTTGGCGCGGGTCGCTACAGCGACGGGTTCGATCTGACCGAAGGGCCGGGGCCGGCTGCGGAAGGCGAGCCAGGAGAGCAGGGCCAGGGTGGTCATGCCGCCCAGCAGGTGTGCCATGACGATGATTGGTTTGAGCTTCAGGGTGACGGTCCACATGCCCAGCGCGGCCTGGAACAGAATCAGGCTCAGAATCAGGGTGGCGACGCCGCGAAAGCTGCGTGTTTCTTCACCGCCACGCCAGGTCAGCCAGTTAATGGCAACGACCAGCAGGATAAGGATGCCGGCCAGATAGCGGTGCACCATTTCCTTCCAGGCCTTGGCCACTTCCACCGGGCGCTCCGGGAAGGCCTCATTGGCTACATTAATCTCCGCCGGTGCGTCGGGCCAGGTGAGCACCCCGTAGCACCCTGGCCAGTCGGGGCAGCCAAGGCCCGCATGGGTGAGTCGCACCCAGGCACCAAGCACAATCACGCAAAGCGTGACCACGGCGGCGAAGGTGGCCAGCCGATGCAGTCGTTGTCGTTTCATAAGCTTAACGTCCGGACCATTTAAGCAGTTTCTTGAGATCTTTATTCAGATCGCTGGGGTTGTAGCCGGGGGCATAGCGCAGCATGAGATTGCCTTCCGGATCAACAATGAAAGTGGTGCCGTCGAGCGCCGACCAGTTGTCCGTGGCCGCGCCACTGCGGGCCGCCGCCGCAGTGATGGCGGTGTCCAATAGGGCGACCTCCGGCTCGCGAGCGGCGGCCGGGTTCGCGAGCATTAGAAAGCGTTCGTAGATGCCGCTCAAAAGCGCTTCATCCGGCGTTTCGCTCACCAGTAGGACCTGTACCTCATTTTGATAGCGCCCGGCTGCGATGTGGACCTGACGCAGTTCCGTCACGCGTGCCTGGCAAGCCGCATCGCAGCCCGCCTGGCGGATCAGATGTAACAGGGTCCAGCGCCCGCGGGTCTGTTCCGCAGCCGCTTGGCCGTCCAGAAGCACCCGTTCCGCCAGCGGTAGCGGCACCGGCGGATCGACCAGCAGCCCACGATTGACTGTGTTTTCCGGTTCATAGCCGGCCCGCTCCAGCGTAATGGCGGCGAGCAGCGGCACAAGAAACAGCACAAAAATGCCGACGATTACCAGGCGGTTGCGATTCCTGTTCATGCAGCCGACCTCCTGCCGGCATTAAAGCCCAGTACCAGCCAGATGACGAAGGCGGTAAGGCAAAGGCCGTACCACTGCACGGCGTAGGCGCGATGTCGATCGGGCCCCATGGTAAAAGGGGCCCACTGCCGGTCTTCGAAACCGGCCGCGTCGCTGGCGTCCAGATACAGAACCTGGCGCAGCAGTTGGGCATCCAGGGCGGCTTCCAGTGTCGCCCACTCCGGATACACCAATAATTGGGGCCATTGGCCCAGTTGCAAGGTCTCCGGTTCGCCCAAACGTACGCCAGGCTGGCTCAGCTGGGCGAGACGACCGCTCACGGTCACCCGGCCGGCTGGCGTGCTGATCGTGGGCAGGGAACTGCGATCGACCGGTAGGGGCAGCCAGCCGCGGTTCACCAGCACCAGCTCCTCCCGGTCCGCCAGGGCCAGTGGTGTCAGTACATGCACACCCGGCCGGCCGCGAAACAGTTTGTTGTCCAGCAGCAAGTGGCGCTGGGAGTCCAGCGTGCCGCTCAGGGTAATGTGCGACCAATCCGGTGCCGGAGCGTCCAGCGACGGCAGCGTGGCGGCATCGTCGAAGGCGGCCTGGGCGCCCTCCTTGCCCACCGCGCGCTCGCTTTGCCAGCGCCCCAGCTGAAAAAAAAGGACGCCCAGCGTGGCCAGCAGCAGGGTCAGGGCCCAATGGGTCTTGAATTTCACCGGCCTGCACCCCGATACTGTCGCCCCTGCCCGAGGCAGACCGCGAACCACAGACCCCGGAGACCCATTGTGTTGTCCAAGCTCATCATCATCGCTTTTCTGATCGCCATACTCTGGACCCTGCTGTCTTCGTTTTACTACCTGGTAAAAGACAAAGGTGAGGGCACGCGAACCGTGCGCAGGCTGACCTGGCGTGTCGGCCTTTCCCTGTTCCTGTTCATATTGCTGTACGTGTTCTTCCGTCTCGGCTGGGTGGAACCCTCATCCCGTGGCCCCATTGGCCTGGAAAGCCAGCAACAAACGACGCAGGAGTAAGCCTTCGAGGGGCGCTTGATGCTTCAAGCGCCCAGCTGCTGACGCCGCCTGGCGCCAGCGCCGGTCGTGCCGACGTACTACAGCACGTAAACGAAGATAAACAGTCCCAACCAGACCACATCCACAAAGTGCCAGTACCAGGCCACGGCCTCAAAGCCAAAGTGGCTCTCGGGCCGGAAGTGACCGCGTATGCAGCGGATCATGATCACGAACAGCATGATGGCGCCCAGCGTGACATGCAGACCGTGAAATCCGGTCAGCATGAAGAAGGTGGAGCCGTAGATTCCGGAGCCGAGGGTCAGGCCGAGGTCCTGATAAGCGTGCACATATTCCTCCACCTGGTAGTAGAGAAATACCGCGCCCAGCGCAACGGTAGCGGCCAACCAGGCCACCAGCTGCTTGCGCTGATTCGCTTTTAACGCATGGTGCGCCAGGGTCAGAGTGACACCGGAAAACAGCAGTATCAACGTATTTAAGAAGGGAATACCGAAGGCCGGGATGGTGCCGAAGTTGCCACCCACATCGCCCGGACCATTGGAGGGCCAGGCGGCTACGAAACCGTTCCAGAGCACTTCGTTGGTGCTCGCGTTGTTGCCGGCGCCACCGAGCCAGGGAATCACCAGTGCCCGGGCATAGAACAGGGCGCCAAAAAAGCAGGCAAAAAACATGATCTCAGAGACAATGAACCAGCTCATTCCCATGCGGAAGGAGGTATCAACCTGATCGTTGTACATGCCGGCTTCGCTTTCGCGAATCACTTCGCCGAAGCAGCCGAAGATCATGTACAGAATGATCGCGAGACCCAGGTAGGTGGTGTATTCGGCAACGTCTGAACCGTTCAGCCACAAAGCGGCACTGACCAGCATGGTGGCCAGGCCAATGGACCCGGTCATGGGCCATTTGGTGCCGTGTGGTACGTAGTAGGTGCCTTCAGAGTGGGTTCCCATTTTGCTTCTCGCTTTATTCTGGCTCAGGGCGCGACGGGGGTGTCGGGCTCGGGCTGATTATCGTTTTTGAAAAAAGTGTAGGACAAGGTCATTTCTTCAATGTCGTCCGGAATGTCCGGCTGCACGAAGAAATAGACTGGCATTTCGCGATACTCACCGGCCTCAAGCACCTGCCTGGAAAAGCAGAAGCACTCAACCTTGACGAAGTAGCGGGCTGCCGTAGGCGGTGACACATTGAAGGTCGCCATGCCTGCGATCGGCCGGGACTCCTGATTCTCGGCAAAATACAGCGCTTCCGCCGGTGCGCCGACCGGCACATTCATGCTGTATTCCAGCGGCCCGAAGTCCCAGTTCAGTGACGAGTTGGTGGTGGCATCGAAGCGAATCTTGATGGTGCGGTCCTGGGCTGCGCCCGTCGGTGCTGACTCCACCACCTTGATGCCGGCCTGGTTGAGGCCGGTGATCTCGCAGAAGGTGTCATAGAGGGGCGGCATCACGAACACGCCGAAACCGAACATGGCCACGGCCACGCCCAGAAGCTTCAGCAGGAGTCGCCCGTTTTGTGATGCGGCTTTGTCCATCAACCTCGACCGGTAATGCCCGTGACCAAGAACGAGACGAACACCACGGTGGATATGGCGGCCAGAAAGAGGGCCGTGCGCCGCGCTTTGGCGCGCCGCCGGGTGATCTCTTCAGGCGCCAGCTCAGCCGTTGTGTTGCCGCGTTCTGCCATCAGTGATTGTCTGCATGGGCGACCATGGAAGCGGTCACCGTGGGCGGATTGGTGAAGGTGTGGTGCGGTGCCGGTGAGGGCACGGTCCACTCCAGACCTTTTGCACCTTCCCAGACCTGAGCCGTGGCTTTCACCTTGCTGAAGTAGACGCAGTGGATGACCACGCCGACGAAGACCAGCTGGCTGAGTCCGAAAGCAAAGCCGCCAATGGACGACCACATGTTGAAATCAGCAAATTGCGGCGCGTAGTCAGGAATACGTCGCGGCATGCCCGCCAGTCCCAGATAGTGCTGGGGGAAGAACAGCACATTCACACTGATGCAGGAGAGCCAGAAATGGATCTTGCCCCAGCGCTCCGAGTACATATTGCCGGACCATTTGGGCAGCCAGTAGTAGGCGCCGGCCATAAGCGTGAAGACGGCACCGGGCACCAGCACATAGTGGAAGTGGGCCACCACGAAGTAGGTATCGTGGTACTGCAGGTCCGCTGCACTAATGGCCAGCATGAGGCCCGACAGGCCGCCGATGGTGAAGAGCACCACAAAGCCGATGGAGAACAGCATGGGCGTTTCAAAGGTCATGGAACCTTTCCACATGGTGCTGACCCAGTTGAACACCTTCACGCCCGTGGGCACGGCGATCAACATGGTGGCGTACATAAAGAAGAGTTCGCCTTCCAGGGGCATGCCGACGGTAAACATATGGTGGGCCCACACGATAAACGACAGGAATGCGATGGAGGCGGTGGCGTAGACCATGGCGGCATAGCCAAACAGCGGCTTGCGGCTGAAGGTCGGCAGAATTTCTGACACCACGCCGAAGGCCGGAAGGATCATGATGTAGACCTCCGGGTGCCCGAAGAACCAGAAAATGTGCTGGAACATGACCGGATCACCGCCGCCGGCAGCGTTGAAGAAACTGGTGCCGAAGAAGTGGTCAGTCAGCAGCATGGTGACGGCTCCGGCCAATACCGGCATGACCAGAATCAGCAGGTAGGCGGTAATCAGCCAGGTCCAGACGAACAATGGCATGCGCAGCAGGGTCATGCCCGGCGCACGCATATTCATGATGGTCGCGATGATGTTGATCGCGCCCATGATGGAAGAGATCCCCATCATATGCACCGCGAAGACCACAAAGGCGAAGCTGTCGCCGGTCTGCAGGCTGAGCGGCGGATACAGGGTCCAGCCACCGGCCGGGCCACCGGAATCCATGAACAGGGTGCTCAGGAGCATGGTGAAGGCAAAAGGCAGAATCCAGAAGCTCCAGTTGTTCATGCGGGGCAGGGCCATATCCGGCGCGCCCACCATCAGGGGGATCATCCAGTTGGCGAACCCGACCCAGGCCGGCATGACCGCGCCAAAGACCATGATCAGCGCGTGCATGGTGGTCATCTGATTGAAGAAGTCCGGCTCTACCAGTTGCAGGCCCGGCATGAACAGCTCGGCGCGAATGACCATGGCCATGCTGCCGCCGACGAAGAACATGAGCAGCGCAAAAATCAGGTACAGCGTGCCGATGTCCTTGTGGTTGGTGGTAAAGACCCAGCGCGCCAGAAAACCTTCCGGCTTGTGATCGTGGTCGTCGTGGGCGTGGCTGTCGTCTTGACCAACTGCGATATCGTCGCCAGTGATGCTGCTCATGGGCTTATCCCTTGTTGAAACCAGTGATGTCGGCGGGCTGGACTGCCTCGCCGGTGTCGTTGCCGAAGGCGTTGCGCGTGTAGGTGAGTGCCGCGGCGATGTCTGACGGCGTCAGCACTTCAGCGTAGGCCTGCATGGCCGTGCCGGCGCGTCCCTCCAGGACCACGCGGATGTGTTCTTCCACCGGGCCCGTGGCTACCTCGCTGCCAGCCAGAGCCGGGAACGCTTCGCCCAGACCCTTGCCGTCCGCCTGATGGCAGGTGGCACACTGCTTGTCGTAGACGTTCTCGCCCCGATCCATCAGTTCCGCGAAATCCCACTCGCGGCTTTGCTCTTCCGTCGCTGCCAGGTTGGCAACGGATTGGCTTTCTACCCAGGCGGCGTATTCGTCCTGTTCCTTGGCAATCACTACGATGGGCATAAAACCATGGTCCTTGCCGCACAATTCGGCGCACTGGCCGCGGTACACGCCGGGCTTGTCGATCTGCACCCAGGCCTCATTAATGAAGCCGGGGATGGCGTCGCGCTTCCAGCCGAAGTCCGGCACCCACCAGGCGTGGATCACGTCATCCGCGGTGATGAGGAATTTGATCTTCTTGCCCACCGGCAGCACCAGCGGCTTGTCCACGTCGAGCAGGTAGTTATCCACGTCGCGCGGGTCAATGCCTGACCCCAGCTGGCGTGCCTGATTGGAATCGGCGCTCAGCGTGCTGACGAAGGCAATGTCCTCCTCCATATATTCATATTTCCACTTCCACTGGAAGCCGGTGATCTTGACCGTCATCTCGGCACCCACCGGCGACTCCATTTCCACCAGTGCCTTGGTGGCGGGCACGGCCATCACGATCAGGATCAGAACCGGAATGATGGTCCAGGCAATCTCTGCCTTGGTGCTGTGGGAAAACTGCGCGGCCTCATGCCCCTTGCTCTTACGGTGCAGCACGATGGAGGTGAACATGGCAGTAAAGACCAGAATGCCAATCACCACGCAGATGTACAGGATCACCATGTGCAGGTCGTAGTGGGTATTGGCCAGGGAGGAGACCCCACGGCGCATGTTGATCTCGTTGCCCGTATACATGGGCGCGACCAAGGCCAGCCAGGTGGCGGCGGTAACGGCCACGAGGCAGGCGAGAGCAACGATTACGGTATTTTGCTTTTTCATGCAGTTTTTGCCTTGTGCAACCCTTGGGCTGCCGTCAGTAGTGACCTGCTTGTATGTCTTCGCGACCCACCTGCCTGCGTTCGCAGCATGGAACTCGTAACGGGCTCGACGAGATTACCGGAGTGGCTCCGGCGCCGGGGATTACGGGGTCCAGGACAGGCCTGATTTGGAGACGCAGGTCTAGCAGTGGTTCGACAACGTCCTATTGTAAGGAGGCCGGGCACGCTGGGCAAGAACAACTGACCGATATGCATGACATTATTTAACGTGCTTTTAACCGCCCGGCTTGCTGCCACCCACTTGGCGAAAAGCAGGCCGAGCACTACACTGTAGGGCCCCTCCGGCGGGCGCTGCCTGCGGCTGCAAATTTGGGAGTAGAAGCACGTGACCGAACGCCAGTCCTTTAAATTTCTCAGTTCCTCCATGCCGCCGCGCGATGCGCTGCGTGACGCCATTAACCAGGCCTATCTTGCGGATGAGCAAGCCACGGTAGAACAGCTTTTGGATGAGCTTACGCTGACCGATACGGCTACAGAGCGGGTCAACCAGCGCGCTGCCCAGCTGGTCGCAGCCGTGCGCGAGCGTAAGCAGGAGCAGGGCGCGCTGGACGCGTTCATGCAGGAATACGATCTGTCCTCGGAAGAGGGCGTGGTACTGATGTGTCTGGCCGAGGCGCTGCTGCGGATTCCGGATGCGGATACGGCGGAGAAGTTAATTGCCGACAAGCTGCAGGCAGCGGACTGGGAAGCCCATCTGGGCAAGAGTTCATCCCTGTTCGTGAATGCCTCGACCTGGGGATTGATGTTAACGGGGCGGCTGGTTGAGCTGGGTCGTGATACGCGGCGGGATTTTCGCTCTGGCCTGCGGCGTTTGGTCAATCGCAGCGGTGAGCCGGTGGTACGCACTGCCATCCGGCAGGCCATGCGTATCATGGGCTTTCAGTATGTGATGGGCCGGGACATTGATGAGGCGCTGGATCGGGCTGAGAAGAAGCACAATCGCGCCTATCGCTACTCCTTCGACATGCTCGGTGAGGCGGCGCTGACCTGGCCCGATGCGGAACGCTATCTGGAGGCCTACCGGGCTGGCATACGCGCCGTCGGCAAGCGCCGCGGCGGGGACGATATCTTTTCCGCCCCGAGCATTTCCGTGAAGCTGTCCGCGCTCCATCCGCGCTATGAATTTGGCCAACGTGAAGCGGTGCTGCGTGAGCTCACGCCGCGGGTCCTGGGGCTGGCGCGCCTGGCCCGGGAGCAGGACATGGCGCTGACCATTGACGCGGAAGAAGCGGATCGCCTGCTGCTGTCCCTGGATGTCATCGCAGCCGTGCTGGAGGCGCCCGATCTGGCCGGCTGGGATGGCTTTGGGCTCGCGCTGCAGACCTATGCCAAGCGCGCCCCGGCGGCGATAGACTGGCTGGCGGAAGTGGCGGCGCGCACCGGCCATCGCATTCCCTTACGGCTGGTCAAGGGAGCCTACTGGGATACGGAGATCAAGCACGCTCAGGAGGAGGGCTTTAACGGCTATCCCGTCTTCACGCGTAAAGCGAATACGGATGTGTCCTATCTGGCCTGTGCCAGACAGGCGCTGGCCCACCGTCAGGCTTTCTATCCCCAGTTTGCAACGCACAACGCGCATACGATTGCCATGATTACGGAGCTGGCCGGCGACCGGCTGGATTATGAATTCCAGCGGCTGCATGGCATGGGTGAAGACCTCTATGGAGAGGTGCTGGCCGGCGTCGGCTTCCACGCGGCCTGTCGCGTTTACGCGCCTGTGGGTAGTCATGAAGATCTGCTGCCCTACCTGGTGCGGCGCCTGTTGGAAAACGGTGCCAACACCTCCTTCGTCAATCGCATTGTTGATGACAGCCTGCCGGTTGAGCAGGTCGCTGAGGATCCCCTGGCCAAGGCCCGATCTCACGCGCAACATGCGCATCCTGCCATTCCCCTGCCGGGCGCGATTTATGGCGCGCGGCGCACCAATTCCAGCGGCGTGAACCTGGCGAATGAGCGTGCACTGGGTGAGTTGGCGCAGGCCATGCAGACCTATGCGGATTGCCAGTGGCACGCGCGCCCCCTGTTGGCGGAGGGCATTGCCAAGTCGGATGTTGCGCCGGTGTCCGTGGTGAACCCGGCCCAGCCAAGTTCTGCAACGGGTACGGTTATCAACGCCACGGCTGAACAAACGGAACAGGCCATCGAAGCGGCGCGGGCCTTCGCGCCCAGCTGGGATGCGACACCGGCGGATGAACGCGCTCAGGCGCTGGAGCAGGCAGCCGACTCGCTGGAGGCCTGCATGCCGGAGTTGTTGGCACTGTGTGTCCGTGAGGCGGGCAAAACCATCAATGACGGCATTGCCGAGATTCGCGAGGCGGTGGATTTCCTGCGCTACTACGCCGTGGAGGCACGGTCGCGCTTCAGCGAACCCATGCCCTTGCCGGGGCCGACGGGAGAGCGTAACGAGTTGAGCCTGCACGGGCGCGGTGTGTTTGCCTGCATCAGCCCCTGGAATTTCCCGCTAGCCATCTTTCTGGGGCAGGTCAGCGCGGCGTTGGCTGCCGGCAATGCGGTGTTGGCCAAGCCGGCGGAGCAAACGCCTCTGATCGCCACCCGGGCGGTCAATATTCTGCATGCGGCGGGCATTCCCCGGGCGGCCCTGCAGTTGTTGCCGGGCGATGGCGCTACCGTTGGCGCCCGCCTGTCGGCACACCCGGCCGTGGATGGCGTGGCCTTTACCGGTTCCACGGAAACCGCGCGCTTGATCAACCTGTCGCTGGCTCAGCGGGAGGGCCCCATTGCCGCGCTGGTCGCTGAAACCGGTGGGCAAAATGCCATGCTGGTGGATTCTTCGGCCTTGCCGGAACAGGTGGTCCAGGATGTGGTGGCCAGTGCCTTTATGAGTGCCGGACAGCGCTGCTCGGCGCTCCGAATTCTCTATCTGCAGGAAGATGTGGCTGATCGCATTATCGAGATGCTGGCCGGCGCCATGAAAGAATTGCGCCTGGGTGATCCCGGCTTGCTGGCAACGGACATCGGACCGGTGATCGACCGGGAAGCGCTGGCCGTCTTGGAAGCGCACGTGGCCCGGCTGGAAGCTGATGCCACGCTCCTGGCGCGCGCCCCCCGCGCGCCGGCAGATGGCCACTTTTTTACCCCCTGTGCCTATGAAATCGACGGCATTGAGATGCTGGAGCGGGAAGTATTTGGTCCCATACTGCATGTGATCCGCTATCGAGCCAGTGAGCTGGATGCGGTGTTGGATGCGATCAACGCCACCGGGTACGGGCTAACGCTGGGTGTGCACAGTCGCATCGAGACGACGCAGCGCCATATCGCCCGGCGCATGCACGTGGGGAATTGCTACATCAACCGCACCATGACCGGGGCCGTGGTCGGTGTGCAGCCCTTCGGGGGTGAAGGCCTGTCGGGAACCGGACCGAAAGCTGGTGGTCCACATTATCTATTGAAGTTCGCCACCGAGCGAACCCTGACCGTCAACACGACCGCAGTGGGTGGCAACGCGTCGCTGCTGGCCATGGAAAACTAATTGTGTATCTGAGCCATTTCGGACTGTCCGAAGCGCCCTTTTCCATTACGCCCGATCCCGGCTTCATTTTTCTGAGCGGCCGCCATCGGGAGGCGCTCGCGCACCTGCTTTACGGTGTAGGGCAGGGCGGCAGTGGCGGTTTCGTGCAGCTGACGGGTGAGGTTGGCACCGGCAAGACCACCCTGTGCCGGGCGCTGCTTGAACAGGTGCCCGAGGGTACCCGTATTGCGCTGGTGCTCAACCCCCTGATGAACCCGGTTGAGATGCTGGCGGCAATCTGTGAGGAACTGGCCATCGATACGGAGGGCGCTGTGGGCAGCGCGAAGCTGCTGGTAGACCGCCTCAACGAGTACCTGTTGGCTGCCTATGAAACCGGTGACCGTGTGGTGCTGGTGATTGATGAGGCGCAGAATCTGTCGCCGGAGGCTCTGGAGCAGGTGCGGCTGCTGACCAATCTGGAGACCAGCAAGCAAAAACTGCTGCAGATCATTCTTTTGGGCCAGCCGGAGCTGCGGGATTTGTTGCAACGCCAGAGTTTGCGCCAGCTGGCCCAGCGCATTACCGCACGCTATCACCTCACCCCGCTGAACGCGGGGGAAACGCAACAGTATCTCGCCCATCGTATGCTGGTGGCCGGGGCGGCCAAAAACCCCTTTACTCCGGCGGCCGCTAAGGCGCTCTATGAGCGCTCACAGGGTGTGCCACGGCTGATTAACATTATCGCTGACCGGTCGTTGGCAGCGGCCTATGCGGCCGAGCGACAGCGGGTTGATGCACGCATGGTGCATGCGGCAGCGGATGAGGTGCAGCTGGGTGAGCCGCGCGTGCGCCGCCTGTCCAAGCGCTGGCGGGCCAGCGCTGCGGCGCTGCTGCTTATGGCTGGCGGCGCGCTGGCATGGTACGCATGGCAAGAGCGCGACGCGGCCAGTGCCGCGCTGTCGACGGCCAGTTCCACACCCGTTCCGGCGCTAGAAGTGCCGCAGGCCGACCCTTCTGGCCAGCCGGCACCGCAACCCCTAGAGCCGGTCCAGCCGGAGGTTCTGACACTGGATCGTAGCTGGCTGGAGACGCAGGATTTACGCGCTTTCCAGGGGCTTGCTGATGCCTGGCAGCGCGGCGATGATGCGGCCCTGTTGGAGAGTAGCTGTCTGGGTCAGGAAGGATTGGGTTTTGCCTGCGTGCGCGATCAGGGTAGCTGGCAGCGCATCGTTCAGCTGGGCCTGCCAGTGGTGCTGGTCCTGCCGGGTGCGTCGCCCTATCACGTTTTTTTGAGCGGCGTACAGGATGAGCGCGTGCAGATCGGATCGGGGGCGGCGGCCGCATGGATCGAACGGGCGGCGTTGGAACCGCGCTGGTTCGGTGAGTTTTTTGTGGCCTGGCCTCAGGATCAGGACTGGCCGCAGGAGATCCGGCGTGGCGATCGCGGTGGCCCGGTGGTGCGCGTGCTGGATCTGGCCACGCGCGCGGACCCGCCCTACGAAGGTGAGGCGGTCTTCGGCGCCGATTTTGAACAGTG
>JABSSV010000319.1 GCA_013213875.1 Lysobacterales bacterium | reverse complement strand
GGTTCGAATCCCTCCCTCTCCGCCATTGTAAAAACCCGGGCAGATGCCCGGGTTTTTTATTGCCGATAGGATATCGGGGCGGACCAGGTAGCAGCTTCCTCGCACTGTTCTCAATGCTTCCAAACAGTTTCAGTCGCAACCATGTTTGCAAGCATCCGCCAGCCTTCGTACCGTGTCGGTCAACAGCACAGCATGGAAACCGTTGCCCGGTGACTCAGAAAAACCAAGAAACCACTGCCGACCAGTTGCAGGCTCTGCGCAAGCGTCTGGATCATGTGGACGGCGCCATTATCGAGGCCATCGCAGAGCGCCAGCAGGTGGTGGCGGCGATCGGTGAGCTCAAGCAACACCACAATACGCCGCTGCGTCACTATGCGCGGGAGCGGGAGGTGATCGAACTGGGCATGGCACGGGCGCGCACCGCGGGCGTGTCCGAGCGCATCGCGCGTGAGATTTTTGAGACCTTGATCCATCACTCGCTGGGCAAGCAGGAGCATGATCAGTGCATGCAGTCGGGGCAGGGCGAGGGGCGCAAGGCCCTGGTCATTGGCGGGGCAGGGCGTATGGGCGACTGGATGGCCCGCTACTTAGATACGGTGGGTTACCAGGTCACCATATCCGATCTCAACCCCGGTACGGGCCCGTTTGAGGCCGTTAGGGACTGGGAGCAGGTACTGGATGAGCAGCATGTGGTGGTGGTCGCGGTGCCGCTGCGGCCCAGCAATAAGATTCTTATGCGTTTGGCGCAGTTGCGCCCCCGGGCCCTGATCTTTGATATCGGCTCCTTGAAGAGTCCCATGCAGCAGGGGCTGGCCGCGCTGCAGGAGGCAGGCTGCCGGGTTTGCTCCGTGCATCCCATGTTTGGCCCCAACGAGGTGGGTCTCTCCGGGCGTCAGATTCTATTCGTTGATGTAGGGCACGCCGCAGCACTGGCTGAGGCCCGGGCCTTGTTTGCTCCCACGGCCGCCGATTGCGTTGAACTCAGTCTTGATGCCCATGATGAGGTCATGGCCTGGGTGCTGGGGCTGTCCCATTTGGTCAATATCGCTTTTGCTGATGCGGTGGCCCAAAGCGGGCAGCATGTGCCGCTCTTAAAGCGCATCTCATCCAGTACCTTTAATGCCCAGCTGCAGGTGGCCGCTCAGGTGGTGTCGGAGAATCCGCGTCTTTACTACGAGATTCAGCAGGGCAACGGGCGCACGGCGGAGGTGGTGGAGCACTTTCAGGCATCGCTCGCAGGGCTATTTGAGGCAATTCAGGGCACGGACGAGGGACGCTTTATGGACACCATGATGCAGGCCCATGAGCAACTGAGTGCTCAGGTAACGGAGGCTGCGGTCACGTCTTGAACCGCTAACGGCCATGCGGCACAATGCGCTTCCGCTGCCCGAGTGCTGGGCACGGTGTCAATGGTGGCTCTCGTTCGTCACCTCGCGGCGATCAGTTGTGAACCCCGTCAGGCCCGGAAGGGAGCAGCGGCAGCAACGAAATCGGGTGCCGGGGACCGGCGGGCGGGGGCCGCTTCCATTGGTCTGCTATAGTCTCCATTCGCGGTTACTTTCCCTCTCTGGCAGGCGATAAAAATACATGAGTTATCAGGTTCTGGCCCGCAAGTGGCGACCGAAATCTTTTCAAGAACTGGTGGGTCAGGAGTCGGTGGTTCAGGCTCTGGTCAACGGGCTGGACAATGACCGGGTCCATCACGCTTTTCTGTTTACGGGCACACGGGGCGTGGGAAAAACCACCATCGCCCGGATTCTGGCCAAATGCCTGAACTGTGAGACAGGTGTCAGTTCCACACCTTGTGGCGAGTGCTCAACCTGTGTGGATATCGATGAAGGCCGTTTTCAGGACATGCTGGAAATCGATGCGGCCTCGCGCACCAAGGTCGATGATACGCGGGAACTGCTGGAGACGGTGCAGTTCGCACCGGCGCGTGGCCGCTACAAGGTCTATATCATCGACGAGGTGCATATGCTGTCCACGGCCAGCTTTAATGCGCTTCTGAAAACTCTGGAAGAGCCGCCGCCGCACGTCAAATTCATTCTGGCCACCACGGACCCGCAGAAGATTCCCGTGACCATTCTGTCCCGCTGTCTGCG
>JABSSV010000318.1 GCA_013213875.1 Lysobacterales bacterium | reverse complement strand
TGGTGTATTCCGGTTACCGTTTCTGCCGCCAAGCGGTGGAATCCGGCAAGCCCTTGGCGATTGTCAATCGTGGCACCACGCGCGCTGATGAGTTGGCCACTCTGAAACTTTCCATGGATGGCGCGCAGGTGTTGCAGGCTCTGGTCCAGCAGCTCGGCTCCGTCCAGCCCTCAGTCCGTGTGGCCCCATGAAGCCGCTGCCGGCCTTCATGCAGCTGGCGGCACCGGTCCGCGACGCGCTGGCCAGAGCGCGGCCGGTTGTTGCTCTGGAGTCCACCATCATTACCCACGGCATGCCTTGGCCAGTCAACTTTGAAACCGCTCGAGCGGCTGAGCACGCCGTGCGTGAGGCCGGCGCCACGCCCGCAACCATTGCCTTGCTGGATGGCATGATTCGGGTGGGTTTGACCGAGGCGGAGCTGGAAGGCCTGGCTCAGGCTGCGGCACAGGACGCCACCGCCCTGCGGAAATGCAGTGTTAGGGACCTCGCGCCGGCCCTGATCCAGACGGACAGTGGCGGTACCACGGTAGCGGCTACCATGCGCATTGCCGCTCGGGTTGGCATTGCCTGGTTCGCCACGGGCGGGATCGGCGGAGTGCATCGTGGTGCGCAGGACAGTTTTGATCAGTCCGCGGACCTGCTTGAATTGGCGCGTAGCCCGGTCGGAGTGATTTGCGCCGGCCCGAAAGCAATTCTCGATCTTGGCCTCACGCTGGAGGTGTTGGAGACGCAGGGCGTGCCTGTGCTGGGCTATGGCACGGATGAGTTGCCCGCCTTCTGGTCGCGTAGCAGCGGGTTTCCGGTTGATGCGCGACTGGACTCGCCAGCGGCCATTGCGGCCACGGCTGCTGCTCACTGGTCCTTGGGTGCTCCAGGTGGCCTTTTGATTACGCAGCCGGTGCCGGCTGAGCATGAGCTTCCTGCCAGGGAGGTCGAGGTCTACATTCAGCGCGCTTTGCGGCAAGCAGCGGACGCTGGGGTTACGGGAAAAGCGGTCACTCCCTATCTTCTGGAGCGGGTGCTCGAAGCCACCGGCGGTGCCTGTCTGCGTAGCAATCAGGCCCTGATGGTGGCTAACGCGCGTCTTGCGGGCGAGGCGGCTGTGGCCTACGGTGCACTGGGTGCCGCGTCTACTGTTCAGATTCCCTGTTGAGTCAGCCGGGTGCTCGCGCCGGCGCCAAGTTACTTGCCGCGTGTGCCGCATGGCGCTATAACCCAATGGCTGCGGGGAATAAAAGACTCCCAAGCGCCGCGCCGGGGCGCGGCATCTGTCGCCATTAGAAAGGGAACTGCATGCGTACCGTTAGCTTGAGTGGGGTGTTGCTGTCACTGGCCTGGCTGTTGGCCGGTCCGTTCGGCTTCCGAATCGAGCATCTGCTGCGCTCGCCAATGAACCCGGCGGGTGCCACTGGAACGCTCCTGGCTGGCTCCGAGTCGGAGCCATCATCGGCGCGCATTGCTTACCGTGATCTCTATCCCATGCTGGTGGCCATTCAGTCCACGAAATCGCTAACCCGCGTTGATGCGGTGGCGCTTTTGACCTCCAGTATCGGCGCGACTCCCGACCAGCTGCGTCTGACCCTGGTGCAGGACGACAGCCGCATCGATATTCCCATTGGCCCCAGGGGCGATGTGGTCATTCCCGTAAACCCGGCCTGGCAGGAAGGCGATGCGCAACTGATCAGTAATCAACCGGCGGACAGTCTCCAGATGCGGGTCAGCTACATTTTGACCCGTTTTCCCGGTGAGCAGGTCAAATATCGCTGGCTTTGGGAGAGCATGAACCAGATCAACAAGGCCCTGCTGCCCATCGATGCGGCCATGGGCGTGCCGCCGCGCCGGGTTGATGGATTGCTGCTGGAATTTCCCGAAGGTGTTGAGCCCCGGGTCTGGCTGATGGAGATGGGTGAGGATGCGAGCCTGCCCGTCGACGCGGCCGGTCAGCTGCCCCTGCCACGCAACGCGGACCTGTATGCCGCCAACCCAACGTTGGTTTTTAGTCCTCGCCCGGAGCGGATGCTGCCGCTGCTGGTTAGCGTGCCAACTTCTTCAGAGCCTTGAGAAAGTGCCCCGGCTGCCCTTGCAGTCAAACCGATTGGCCCCCAGCATAGAGATTATGAGAACTCTTCGCACCATCAGCTGGATCATCGTGCTTGGCGCCGCCGCCGCACTTACCCACTTTATTCGCCACCCCGGGCACAAACATCCGGAGCTGGCGCCGGCCAGCAGTGCGCTGACAGGCGACGGCTTCAGCGCTCCGGCTCCGCCCTTGCACGACGGTCCGGCGACCGGGGGTGGGCAGTGAAACGCGCCCTGCTACTGGCGCTCATCAGTTTGTCCGCCAGCCAGCCTGCTGCCGCCGAGGAAGAGGTGTATCGATTCCGGGGCAGTGAGAGTCGCGTCAGCGGGGAGTTTGAGGTGCAGGCGCCCTGGGTGCTGGATTGGCGGGTAACCACCGACGGCGTGTTTGATGCGGCGGTGGAGGTTTCGCTGGAGCAGGCAGGTACCGGCGTGCATCAGGGGCGCGTACTCATGACCAAATCCGCAGGCAACGGCGTGCGCTTATTCGATCAAGGTGGGCGCTTCTACTTTCGCATTGATGCTTCTCTGGCCAACTACACGCTCGTTGTAAAACAACTGACGCCGGCAGAAGCAGAGTTATACACGCCGCGAGAGCCCTGACTTTGGCGCCCTCCGGGGCCTGCCGCACGGGATCCAGCGGACATAATCTCATGCTGCAGCCTGCCTCCTACTGATTCTTTACCGCGATTCCAGTGCCAGCCCGGCAGGCCTTTCCGGGCACAGATTTGCGCCGCGCCTCTGATCAGGCTAGATTCGCTGGTAGAAGCCAGCGGAAAGCTGGACAAACCCCGGGCAAGGAGCGCCGCATGCAGACCGAAAAGCAGTCGGAGGTTGACCTGAACATTAGCAACCAGCCACGAAGCGCCAACGCCGAGACCTTGGTGGGCCGCCTGATCGAAGTTAGCGGTGAATCCTTTATCGGCAAATTGCTTTCCACCGGCGGTGAGTTTGTGTCCGAACGTATGGTCGGTATGCACAAGGTGCGTATCGGTCAGGTGGGTTCCTATCTGAAATGCTCTCAGCACGGCCACGATGTGGTGGTCATGGTCGAAGGCATGTGGCAAGAGCGCGACCCGGACGGCCGCATTGAACATCTGGTTCGGCTCAGCCCAGTGGGCGAGCTAGAAATGGGTGGTGATTTTCGTCGCGGGGTTGCCAACTATCCGACGCCGGGATCTGAGATTCACGCGCTGTCGAGCATGCAGCTGGAGCGCATGTTTTCTGACAACGTTGAGGGTGGCTACAAGGTCGGCAAGCTTAGCGCCTCAAAAAACACCGACGTTTATTTTGACCCCAACAAGTTTTTTGGTCGCCATGCCGCCGTGCTGGGCCAAACGGGTTCCGGTAAGTCCTGGACTGTTACCGGACTGATCCAGTCGGCGCTGCGGTCTATGCCCTCTGCACATATCATCATCATGGATATGCACGCCGAGTATGGGGATAAGGAAATGGGTGTTAAGGCCCGCTCCCCGTTCCCGGAAAACAAGGTGCGCTGCCTGGATGCGCGTGAGCTTGAGGTGCCCTACTGGCTATTGAGCTTCGCAGAGCTGTGCGAACTGTTCATCGATGATGATGATCCGCATGCGGCGGTGCAGCAGGCCCTGCTGCGGTCCAGCCTGATTGACCTCAAGCGTGAGACCAACGCGGGTAAGGACCTGGGGCAGATTACCGTGGATGCGCCGGTCTATTTTGCCATGGACGATCTGTTTACCCGCATCAAGGAAGCCAATAAGCGTTCCAGTGACTTTGGTAAAACCAAGTCAGCAACCTACGGCAAGTTCGACCAGCTGCTCGTGCGCATGGAAAGCCTGCTCAACGACAACCGCTACGACTTCCTCCTGCGGCCTGAGGTCCGGACCTCAACCGAATCCCTGATTGGCCTGATGGAGGACTTTGTGGGCCTGGGTGCGGGGCACAAAGCGTCCGTCACTGTACTCGACCTCAGTGCCGTGCCCATTGACGTGGCGCCCATGGTGACCGCGCAGATTGCGCGATTGGCTTTCGAGTTCAACTTCTGGAACCCCAAGTGTCGTGAGTTTCCCATTGCGCTCGTGTGCGAGGAAGCGCATGAATACATCCCCCGTGGTGATCATCCTCGCTATAAGCAAGCGCGCCGCATGATGGAACGCATCGCCAAGGTCGGCCGTAAGTATGGGGTTTGCCTGGTGGTGGTTTCCCAACGGCCCCATGATGTCTCCGAGACGGTGTTGGCTCAGTGCGGCACCTATGTTTGCCTGCGTACCACCAACCCTAACGATCAGGAATACATCCGCGCCATGGTGCCGGATGCGGCGCAGGGCGTATTGGCCGCCATGACCTCCCTGTCTCCGGGCGAGGTCATTGCTATGGGTGAAGGCGTGCCCGTACCGGTTCGACTACAGATGAATCGCCCCAACCCACCGCCAAACGCGGCCGATATCGACTTTGTGAAAAGCTGGCGCCACGGCGGTGCCGAAGTCGATGTGCAGCAGTTGGTGCGTCGCTGGCATAAGCAACTGCGCTAAATCTGCCGCGCCTCGCTGGTGGTTTCCCAGACGCCCTGCCGGCATGGCGGGGCGATGTTTGTATCAATATTTTTCGCCTCCCTGCACAGCTTTTCACCCCGCTATCAACAATCTTTGACACCTGTTTCACGATCTCTGGCGCACTTTCGTATTTCGCAGGCGCGCCGGGAAAAGACCAGACGGCAGCGCTTTCGCGGCAAAACTCCTGAGCGCGGTGGCCCCTACCCTCCTGCCGTTCTCAAGACCCGTTAGCCCCGGCCCCCACCCGGGGCTAATTTTTAGGAGACGGACGGAAGTTTTGCATCACTATCCAGAGCTGGTCTGTATAATTTTTGGGAACGCCGCTATGCGCAAAACTGTCCCGATCATCGATGACCAGACACCTGGCCTCTATCCGATTCGAACGGTCTCCGAGCTTACGGGCGTGAATGCGATCACGCTCCGCTCCTGGGAGAACCGCTATGGACTCATTGAGCCGGTGCGCAAGGCCAGTGGTCACCGCCTTTACACGCAGGAACATATCGACCTGGTCAACCGCATTGTCAATCTGCTGGATCGCAACATGCGCATCGGCCAGGTGAAATCCTACCTAGAGAATGAAAGCGGTAACCGGGACCTGGCAGATACCAGCCCTCGCGATGAGAGTGATGTTTGGCAACGCTTGTTCAGCGG
>JABSSV010000317.1 GCA_013213875.1 Lysobacterales bacterium | reverse complement strand
GGCCGGGATCAGGTAATCCAGGCGCACACGCCCCCGGCCGTCCGGCTGCATGTCCTGCAGCACGCCACGGCGCTCGCCGATGCGCTCCATGACCGCGCCCTGATAGTCGCCTTCGAAGTCCACGACCAGCGCTTCATAGGGTTCTTCCGTGCGCCCTTCGTTCTCATGCAGGATCACTTCCGGACGCGAAATGGCCAGCTCATAACCTTCCCGGCGCATGGTCTCAATGAGGATGGACAGGTGCAGTTCGCCGCGGCCGGAAACACGGAATTTTTCCGGGTCATCGGTTTCTTCCACGCGCAAGGCCACATTGTGGCTGGCTTCGCGCAGCAGGCGCTCGCGCAGCTGGCGGCTGGTCAGATATTTGCCTTCCCGACCGGCAAAGGGTGAGGTATTGACGCGGAAGGTCATGCTGATGGTTGGCTCATCCACGGTCAGTGGCGGCAGTGCTTCCGGCGCTTCCCGGTCGCACAGCGTGTCCGATATGCCCAGCTCTTCAACCCCGGTGACGGCAATGATGTCACCGGCCTGGGCCTGCTCCACCTCGACCCGATCCAGACCGTGGAAACCCAGCACCTGCAGAATTTTGCCGTTACGGCTGTCGCCTTCCCGGTCGATGACCGTGACCCGCTGATTGGGCTTCACGGAACCACGCTGCACGCGACCGATACCGATCACGCCCACGTAGGTGTTGTAGTCCAGGGTGGTGACACGCATCTGAAAGGGGCCTTCCTCGTCCACCTTTGGGGGTGCGACCTCGCGCACGATGGTCTGGAACAGGGCGGTCATGTCACCACCGTTCACATCCGGTTCCAGACCGGCAAAGCCACGCAGGGCCGAGGCGTAGACCACGGGGAAGTCCAGCTGCTCGTCGGTAGCGCCCAGGCGGTCAAACAGCTCAAAGGTCTGGTCCAGAACCCAGTCCGGACGGGCGCCATCCCGGTCTACCTTATTGATCACCACAATGGGCCGGAATCCCATTTCGAAGGCTTTCTGGGTCACGAAACGGGTCTGTGGCATGGGCCCGTCCACCGCATCGACCAGCAGCAGCACCGAATCGACCATGGACAGAATGCGCTCTACCTCGCCACCGAAGTCCGCGTGGCCCGGCGTATCCACAATATTGATGCGCCAGTCGGTACTGCCATCCTGCCAGCGAATGGCCGTGTTCTTGGACAGAATGGTAATGCCGCGCTCCTTTTCCAGCTCATTGGAGTCCATGACCCGTTCCGGGGCTGCGGCGCGTTCACCGAGGGTGCCGGATTGCTGCAGCAGCTGGTCAACCAGAGTGGTTTTGCCATGGTCAACATGGGCAATGATGGCAATATTTCGAAGCGTCTCAATCACGGGAGTATCCTGCGTTAAAAGGGGCCGGAAGGGGCTTTTCCGTCGGCGCGCGCAAGGTACCCCCTTTGGGGCCAAAACGCAATGATTTTCTTGCCTTTTTACGCGCGATCGAGCGCGAATCCTAGGGCCGCGAAGGGGGCGACTTCGGCCGCCTCGTGCAGTTCGGGCCGAAGCCCCTGAAACTCCCGCCGCTGGGGATAGTCGCGACGCAGCTGGTCGAAGGCCTGCGCTCGGTCACGGGTGGTCTTCAGCGTCTCGCGCAGACGCGCATCATCCTGCGCCACGCCGGTGGCTGCCAGCACCGCCGCCAGGGGATCACTGCCGTCGAAAGGCAGGGGTGTTACCGGCGGCAGCGGTGGGTAGTCCAGGGTCAGATGAAATGCCTGAGCCAGCTGCGCCAGAACCGCGCGGGAACCGCGCAGCTTGCCTTCCAGGGCATAGCCGGCAACGTGGGGTGAGGCCACGATACAGGCGTCCAGCAGGGCACTGGACAGCTGTGGTTCGCCCGGCCAGGTGTCCAGGGCGGCATGGCAATGCCGGGCCTGCAGTGCCTGCAGCAGGGCGGCTTCATGCACCACGCCGCCCCGTGCCGCGTTGATCAGCAGGCTGCCCGGCGGCAGCGCGGTCAAGGTGCGGGCATTGATCAGACCGGCCGTGGGCCAGGGCCCGTCTTGATTGAGCGGCACGTGCAGCGTGACGATGGGCTGGGCGAGCGCCTCGGGCAGTGCGACCAGACCGGCGGTGCCCTGTGCGGCGCGCGGTGGATCATTGGCCACCGTCGGTACCCGCAGGGCGCGCAACAGTTGTTGCACCCGTTGCCCCACGTTGCCGAGGCCAATAATGCCGACCTGTTGCTGTGTGATATCCAGCCCCCGCCGCTGACAGGCAAGAATCATCATGGCCAACGTGTACTGGGCCGCTGAGTCGGCGTTACAGCCCGGCGCATGCCCCCAGGCAATGCCCTGCTGCTCCAGCCAGGTGGTATCCAGATGATCCGTGCCAATGGTGGCGCTGCCGACAAAGCGCACGCGGGAACCCGCCAGCAACTCTGCATTGACCCGGGTGACGGAACGGACCAGTAGCGCATCCGCGTGCTGCAGGTCGCGGCGGCTGATACGCCGACCGGGCAACAGCCGCAGATCAGCCACGGGTGCCAGCGCGGACTGCAGTCCGGGCATGTTCTGGTCAGCGATGATCAGGGGGCGCTGGGGCATGGCAGAGATGAGCACAGCTATAGGCTTGCGCAGGTTAGCGTATTTGGCGTGAGGCGTCAGGCAGCCAGCTAGCTGTCGTACCCGGTCATAAGCGATCCCGGAGGGTTGAATTATTCGCTTCTGTTACCTGCACCCCGCAGCCCGACTCGGTGGCCGGATCAGGTACAATAGCGGGCTGAAACCTGCTTATAAATTCGCGCCGTTGAACCCGTCAGCGTCGCGTCTACGAGACCCGCTAAGGAGCCACTCATGAAAAAACCCGTTCGAGTCGCCATTACCGGCGCCGCCGGCCAGATCGGCTATCAACTCTGCTTCCGTATTGCCGCCGGCGACATGCTGGGGCCGGATCAGCCGATTATCCTGCAACTGCTGGAGATCACACCGGCCCTGGGTGCTTTGGAAGGGGTGGCCATGGAGCTGAAAGACGCGGCCCTGCCACTGCTTGATGACGTGATCTGCTCCGATGATGCCAATGTGGCTTTCAAGGACACGGACTTTGCGCTCCTGGTGGGCGCCAAGCCACGCGGGCCGGGTATGGAGCGCGGGGATCTGCTGACGGAAAACGGCAAAATCTTCGGCCCGCAGGGTAAAGCGCTGAACGACCATGCCAGCCGCGACGTGAAAGTGCTGGTGGTCGGTAATCCGGCCAACACCAACGCCCTGATTGCCCAGGCCGCCGCGCCGGATCTGAACCCGCGGAACTTTACCGCCATGACCCGCCTGGACCATAACCGTGCCCTGGCGCAAATGTCGGAGAAGACCGGCCAGCATCATGGGGCGATCCGCCAGATGATTATTTGGGGCAATCACTCTTCCACCCAGTACCCGGATATCCGTTTCACGGCGGCCGGGGACAACGCGCTGGCAGCGGCGATTGATCAGGACTGGTACCGCGACACGTTTATCCCGACGGTACAGCAGCGGGGCGCCGCTATCATCAAGGCGCGTGGCGCATCCAGCGCGGCCTCAGCTGCCTCCGCAGCCATTGATCACATGCGCAGCTGGGCCCTGGGTACGGCGGACGGTGACTGGGTGTCCATGGCGGTGCCCTCCACCGGGGCCTATGGCATTGAGCCGGGCATTATCTACTCCTACCCCTGCACCTGCGCTAACGGCGATTACACGATTGTTGAAGGTCTGGATGTGGATGCCTTCAGCCGCGAGAAGATGGATGCGACCGATGCGGAACTGCGCGAAGAGCGCGCTGCCGTGGAACATCTGCTCTGAGGAGAGACCGCATGAGCCAGCTTGCACCAGGAGCCCGTTTTCGCGCCGCCGTGGCGACGCAGTCGCCGCTACAGGTGGTGGGCCCCATCAACGCTTACACGGCCCGTATGGCACAGGCCGTGGGCCATGAAGCCATTTATCTGTCCGGTGGTGGCATCGCCGCCAATTCGCTGGGTCTGCCGGACCTGGGTATCAGCACCCTGGACGATGTGCTGACCGATATCCGGCGCATCACCGCCGTGTGTGAACTGCCTTTGCTGGTAGACGTGGATACGGGCTTTGGCGGCGCCTTTAATATCGCGCGCACGGTGAAATCCCTGATTCGCGACGGCGCAGCGGCCATGCATATGGAGGACCAGGTAGCGCAGAAGCGTTGTGGTCACCGGCCGGGCAAGGCGATTGTCAGCCAGCAGGAGATGGTAGATCGCATCAAGGCGGCGGTTGATGCACGCACCGACGAGAGCTTCGTCATTATGGCGCGCACCGACGCGCTGGCCGTTGAGGGTATGGCCTCTGCGGTGGAGCGGGCGGTGGCCTGCGTCGAGGCCGGCGCTGACATGATCTTTCCCGAGGCAGTACAGACGCTGGAGCAGTATCGCGAGTTTCGTCAGGCGGTGGGCGTGCCGATTCTGGCCAACATCACGGAGTTCGGCCATACACCGCTGTTTACCACGCCGGAGCTGGGTGAGGCCGGCGTAGACATCGTGCTCTATTGCTGCTCGGCCTATCGGGCCATGAACAAGGCGGCAGAACTGGTGTACCGCGGACTGCTGGAGCAGGGCCATCAGCGCGATCTGATCGATATTATGCAGACCCGGGAAGAGTTGTACGGCTATCTCGGATACCACGATTTCGAACAAAAACTGGACGAGCTGTTCGCCCAGAACAAGGAGAATTGAATATGGCCGAAGACAGTGCCATCAAGAAGAATTCCGGTGCCGGCCTGCGTGGCCAGTCCGCCGGTGAAACAGCGATTTGTACGGTCGGCGCGGCCGGCAACAGCCTGCGCTACCGGGGTTATGACGTGGTCGAACTGGCCGAGCAGTCCAGTTTCTACGAGGTGGCCCATCTGATCCTCAAGGGTGAGCTGCCAACGCAGGCAGAGCTGGATGCCTGGAAGGCCAAGCTCAAGCCCCTGCGCGTGCTCCCGGAGGCGCTGAAAGAAGTGCTGGAACGCATTCCCGCCGACGCCCACCCCATGGATGTGATGCGCACAGGCTGCTCCTTCCTGGGCAACATCGAGCAGGAAGGCGACTTCAGCAACCAGCAGGACGTGGCCGACCGGCTTCTGGCCGCTTTCCCGGCCATCGTCGTGTACTGGTACCGCTTCAGCCATGACGGCGTGCGTATCGACACGGATTCGGACGAAGACGGGCTGGGCGCGCATTTCCTGCGTCTGCTGCTGGACCGGGCGCCTAACGAAATCGAGGCGCGTGTCATGGACGTGTCCCTGATTCTCTATGCAGAGCACGAGTTCAATGCCTCCACCTTCACGGCCCGCGTCTGCGCGTCCACCATGTCGGATCTGCATTCCTGCATCACCGGCGCTATTGGTTCCCTGCGCGGTCCGCTGCACGGCGGCGCCAATGAAGCGGCCATGGACATGATTGAACAGTATGCGTCGGCGGAAGAAGCGGTCGCTGATGTGCTGGCCAAGCTGGAAGCGAAAGAACTGATCATGGGCTTTGGTCACGCGGTCTATCGTCAGCGCGACCCGCGCAATGCTGTGATCAAGGAATGGTCCAAGCAGTTGGCTGACCTGGCCAACGACACGGTGCTTTACGCTGTCTCCGAGGCGGTCGAGCGCACCATGAAGGAAGAGAAGAACATGTTCGCGAATGCGGATTTCTTCCACGCCAGCGCCTATCACTTCATGGGTATTCCCACCAAGCTGTTCACGCCGATTTTTGTCATGTCCCGCGTGACTGGCTGGGCCGCCCACTGCTTTGAGCAGCGTGCCAACAACCGGATTATCCGTCCGGGCGCCGACTACACGGGTCCGGAAGCCCGGCCCTACCTGCCCATGGACCAGCGCTAGCCCTGGCGCCATGGCAAATAAAAAAGCCCGGTCATGGACCGGGCTTTTTTTTGCATGAGCTCAAACTGATTTAGCGCTTCATGAAGTTGAAGAACTCTTCGTTGGATTTGGTCGCCTTGAGCTTGTCGAGCATAAACTCGATGGCCTGAACCTCATCCATGGGATGCAGCAGTTTGCGCAGAATCCACACCTTCTGTAGCAGCGCCTGATCGATCATCATCTCTTCCCGGCGCGTGCCTGAGCGGTTGATGTCGATGGCCGGGTAGACGCGCTTCTCCGCGATGCGGCGGTTCAGGTGCACTTCCATATTGCCCGTGCCCTTGAACTCTTCGTAGATCACCTCGTCCATCTTCGAACCGGTATCCACGAGGGCGGTTGCGATGATGGTCAGGGAACCGCCTTCCGTCACGTTACGGGCGGCGCCGAAGAAACGCTTCGGCCGCTGCAATGCGTTGGCGTCCACACCCCCGGTGAGAACCTTGCCGGAAGAGGGCGCTACCGTATTGTAAGCACGGGCCAGGCGCGTGATTGAGTCGAGCAGAATGATGACGTCGTTCTTGTGCTCCACCAGACGCTTGGCGCGCTCGATCACCATCTCGGCCACCTGCACATGGCGTGAGGCAGGTTCGTCGAAGGTCGAGGAAATGACTTCCGCATCTACGGACCGCTTCATTTCCGTCACCTCTTCCGGGCGCTCGTCGATGAGCAGAATGATCATCTTAGCGTCGGGATGGT
>JABSSV010000316.1 GCA_013213875.1 Lysobacterales bacterium | reverse complement strand
CCTTAAAGGCCATGCGGTCGCTTATGCCACGGCCCATGCGCGGGAGCCGACGGCGCCAGCAGCCAGCGCGCTAGGCGCGGGCCGCAAGCGTTCCTCCGAGGCCGTGCCCCTGCAGGCGCCGGCGCTGCTACAGGCACCGACCAGCCATTGGCGCATCACCAGCTACAGCGGCCTCGCGCACCGACAGCCGGTACGGCTCCATGCCAAGGATGACGATGACCTGGCCGCCATGGAGGCGCCAGACGTACTGGCCGACGATCTGCGCTGGCGTGAAGACATTCGCTACACGCTGCGGGGCGGTGCTGATACCGGTAACTGCCTGCACGACACGCTGGAACAGCTGGCACTGGCACCTGCGATGGAACGTTCCGCCCTGCTGCTGCAGCAGTTGCAACGACGCGGCCTGGATCAACCGCTGCGGCCTGCAGGCATGGACGAGCGGGACTATGCCCAGCGAAAGCGGCGCTATCTGCCCGATCTGGTGGACTGGCTGAATGCCCTCACGGCGCAAAAACTTCTGCCGGCGGACGGTGCGCCCCTGCCCAGCCTGGACCAGCTGTTCAGCGGTGGACACACCCTGCCCGAAATGCGCTTCGACTTCCGCCTGGGACAGGCTGACCGGGAGGCTCAGTTTGCCACCATCAATGAGGCGCTGGGTGATCATGGGCCGCTGGGTTGGACCGGAGCAATCAGCGGTCTCATGACAGGTGCCATTGACCTGACTTTTGTGCATGAGGGTGCTATTTATCTGGCTGACTACAAGACCAATATGCTCGGTGCAGCCCCCCGTTTCTATGCCCAGGCGCCCATGGCGCAGGCCATGAGCGCGCGCCGCTACCACCTGCAATATCTGATCTATACGGTGGCCGCCCACCGCTATCTGCGCCAACGGCTGGGCAGGGACTACGATTATGAGCATGGCAGCTATCGCTTTGGGGGCGTGTTTTATCTGTTTCTGCGCGGCATGGGGCTGGGTCCTGAACATGCCGGACATGGCCTGTGGTACACCCGGCCCTCGGCGGAGGCCATTACCGCACTGGACCGGGCCCTGGGCGCTGATGAGGGAGGTGCCGACGCATGAGTGATGGCTACACCTCAACCTTGCTGGGCGGCAGGACGCGGTCCCTGAATCGCTACTTTGCGGACTGGGTCAGCATGCGCTTTGACATGCCGGCGGAAACCCGGGAGCTGATTGCGCGGCTGGCTGAGGCGAGCAGCCTGGCCCTGCAGCTGAAACACAGCTGCCTCGATCTTGCCCAGTTACCAGCACTGGCTGAGCCAGCCCTGACCGAGCTACTGGGCGACGTGGACGCCGCACAGATCGCGGCCCTGGCGCCGAACCATGCCGCCATCAGCTGCGAGCGCGCCACCCATGCACCCCTGGTGCGCTCGGCCGACGGACGCCGGGTCTGGCTGCAGAAATATTTTCTGTTCGAACGCGCCGTGGCCCACAGGGTGCGGGCGCTGGGCGCGGCACCGGTGAGCGCGCTGAATGCAGCTCAGCAAGAGGCACTGACGACACTTTATCCGGCCCAGGAACCCGCCGCCAGCAGTCAGCGCCGGGCCACGGAAATGGCACTGCGTCAGCGCCTGAGCGTGATCAGCGGTGGCCCCGGAACGGGCAAGACCTGGACCGTAGCAGCCGTGGTCGCGCTGCTGCAGCTGGCCGACCGGCAGACGCAACAGCCGCTCAAAGTGGCGCTGGCAGCGCCCACCGGCAAGGCGGCCAACCGCATGATGGAATCACTGCGCAACGCCGCAAACAGCGAACGCTTCCGCGACCTGCTGGCGACCGATGTACTCCCGGATAAGGCCAGCACGCTCCACGCGCTGCTCGCCATCGGCTATGACACGGTGAAGCCCCGGCGCGATGCACAAAACCCCTTGAACTGCGACGTGCTAATCGTGGACGAAGCTTCCATGATTGACCTGCCCATGATGGCCCGCCTGCTCGCGGCCCTGCCGGACCAGGCCCGCCTGCTGTTACTGGGCGACCAGGAGCAGTTGTCATCGGTGGAAGCCGGTGGCGTGCTGGCCGATCTGTGTGCAGGACCGGACACCTTGGGTGTGCCCGTGGCCGTGCTCGAGCACAACTATCGCACCCGCGACCAGCCGGAGCTGCAGGCCCTGGCGGGCGCCGTGAACCAGGGCCGCTGG
>JABSSV010000315.1 GCA_013213875.1 Lysobacterales bacterium | reverse complement strand
TAGGCATCGGCCGCACAGAAAAGGCGCCGATTAATAGGCGCAGTTTTACGGTAGGTTCCCATCCTTGGTTACCTCACACAAGTCCTTTTGGATTGCTATTAAAAGACGATTAGATAAAAA
Source organism: Lysobacterales bacterium (assembly GCA_013213875.1). Lineage (GTDB taxonomy): Bacteria > Pseudomonadota > Gammaproteobacteria > Xanthomonadales > SZUA-36 > Marinihelvus. The sequence goes on along the minus strand of JABSSV010000315.1, from coordinate 9,630 downwards.
AAGCAATTAGTTGGGGGCTTTTTTGAAGTGTTTATGGAACTCTACCGGTGCGCGGATGCAGGCAGAGTCCCACGCGGGAGCCTCAAGATTTACCATAAAAAGTCGCTTGCCATGACCTTTGGGAGGCGACCTGCGGTCAAAATGGAGTAGTCTGGGCTGCTATTGTCTGGAGGAACCTACCGTGCCCATACCTGTAAGAAGTCTTGTTATGTCAACCTGCCTCGCCGCCAGCAGCCTGAGCTTGGCCGTTGAACGTCGTGAAGCCAATAACGGCATGCTCATCATGGAAGATATTCCGCCTATTCCGGCGGCCATTGTCAGCGACTTGAACCGCTATCAGAACGTCCGCTCGGCGGGCTTCAGCGCCTGGACCGAGGATGGAAAGGGGATTTACGTCAGCACACGCTTCGGCGATGTGAGTCAGTTGCACCAGGTTGATATGCCCGGTGGTGCCCGACGCCAGCTGACCTTTTTTTCTGAGCCCATCGGCGGTGTCACCCGGCAACCGCGTGGCGACAAGATGTTGTTCACCATGGATGCGGGCGGCAGTGAATTCGCGCAAATTTTCATGATGGACCCGGCCAGTGCCGACCCCATCATGTTGAGCGACGGCGAATCACGGAATGGCGCTATGGTCTGGGACCGTACCGGTGACTGGATCGCCTACCAGTCAACGCGCAGGAATGGTGCGTCAAATGATGTCTGGATGATGGACATCAACAACCCCGAAACTGCCGGGATGGTGCTCGAATCACCGGATGGTACCTGGTGGGGACCGTCTGATTTCTCACCGGACAACAAGCAGCTCCTGATTCTTAATTATGTCGGCAACGCTGACTCCCGCATTCATCTGCTGGATCTTGAGACCCGCGAGCTGCGTCTCCTGGCCGGGGGCGGCGAGCAGCCCAGTAGCAATTTGCCCCTGGGCTTTGATCAGGAGGGGGCCGGTTTTTACTATCTGACGGACCAGTATGGCGAGTTTCAAAAGCTGGCCTGGCAGTCCTTTGCAGAAGGTGCTGAAGCGGAAATCATCACCGCTGATATTCCCTGGCATGTGCAGGGCGGTACCACCAGCCTGGATCGCAAACGCGGTGCCTTTACCGTCAATGAGAACGGCTTCACGCGCCTTTACCTGATGGATATGGAGACCCGTGAATACGCGCCGGTGGAGGGCCTGCCCGTTGGGCTGGTGGGTGGTTTGGAATTCAGCCCGGATGGTACGCAATTGGGTTTGACGCTGAACACGGCGCAAACGCCCAGCGATTCCTTCGTGCTGGACCTGGCGGAAGATCCACTGGGTCATGGCGCACTGACGCGCTGGACCTTCTCCGAGGTGGGCGGACTGGATACGGAGCGCTTCCGCACGCCGGAACTGGTTCACTATCCCACCTTTGATTCCGCCAGTGGCGGCCCGGAGGCCATTCCCGCCTGGGTTTATCGTCCGCAAGGTGAGGGGCCGTTCCCCGTTATTATTCAGATTCACGGTGGACCTGAGGGCCAGTCTCGACCGGGTTTTAGTAGCACCTATCAGCTGTGGATGGAACGTCTCGGAGCGGCGGTGATCAGTCCGAACGTGCGCGGTTCCGACGGCTACGGCAAGACCTACATGGGTCTGGACAATGGCTTCAAGCGCGAGGATTCGGTTAAGGACATCGGCGCCTTGCTGGACTGGATCGAGACGCAGCCTGATCTTGATGAGAACCGCGTGGCGGTCTTTGGTGGCAGCTACGGCGGCTATATGGTGTTGGCCAGCGCGGTGCACTACAGCGACCGCTTAAAGGCGGCAGTGGATATTGTTGGCATCAGTAACTTCGTGACGTTTCTGGAAAACACGCAGGCCTACCGGCGGGACTTGCGGCGCGCAGAATATGGGGATGAGCGCGATCCTGCCATGCGCGCCCACCTGGAAAAGATCAGCCCCCTAAATAGCGTGCAGGACATGAAAGTGCCGCTCTTCGTTGTGCAAGGCCAGAACGATCCGCGGGTGCCGGTGACTGAGGCTGAGCAGGTTGTTGCCGCGCTGCGAGAGCAGGGCTCAGAAGTGTGGTACATGAACGCTCTGAACGAGGGTCATGGCTACCGCAAGAAAGAAAACCGTGATCTCTACACACAGGCAACGGTGTTGTTTTTTGAGACCTATCTTGTGGGCGGGGAGGGCAGCCCAAGCGCCCGCTAAGCCCCGCTTCCTGATCCGAATGGGCTGGCCGGCGTTTCCGGGCAGCCCATTTCTCCGCCCCTCAGATTGTAAGAAAACCGCTTTCGGGATTTCGTTCCAGCGCGATACACGCCAAAACTGCCGCTGTGGCTCCTATAGTTAGATTGGGTCACACATCGGGAGTTGAACAAGGCGATCGCACACCTTTTGGGACGGCGAAATCGATCAATAGCGGCTCTGTAACATCGGATCTGTAATGCTGGGGAAGGATATGATCCACGTACTGCTTGTTGACAGTCACGAGCTGACGCGCGCGGGGCTGCGTCGCATTCTCGAAGAGTGTCCGGCGATCAGCCGCGTAACGGAGGTGGATTCAGGCGAAAAGGCGCTGCGATCCTGCCGCAGCAAACCCCCGCATATCGTGGTTTTGGATCTGTGCCTGCCCGGTCTGTCCGTGTTCGAAGTGACGGCGCGTCTGGCCAGGATCGGGCCCGGTGCACACGTTATCGTGCTCGCGGAACATGCCAAGGCCCCCTATCCAACGCGCTTGCTTGATGCCGGCGCAAGAGCCTATCTGACCAAAGATTGTCCCTCGCGTGAGTTGTTGGAGGCCGTAGAAGCGGTTTATCGCGGACAGCGCTTTATCAGCGCCGAAGCCGCACGCCAGTTGGCCTTGTCCATTCTACCCGGCACTGCGGAGTCCCCATTTGATGAACTCTCTGCCCGTGAATTGGAGGTTATGCTGAAGCTAACGGAGGGCAAGCGCATCCCCGACATTGCCAGCCTGCTCTGTTTGAGCCCCAAGACGGTGGCAACCTACAAGTACCGCATCTATGACAAGCTGGGCACACGCAACGACGTAGACCTGGTGCGCATGGCCATGCGCTATGGCCTGGTTGAGTCACCCGGAGCTTAAGTGCGACACGGGCCCCGATATGCGGAGCCCATGCCGGGTGCCGATTGCGGCCTGCCTGGGGCAGGCGTGCGCCTAGTCCTTGGCGGCGGGCTTGTCCTCGCTGGCTGAGCTCAGCGTGTAGATGCCTTTGGTTTTGGCGTCGGGCTCTGCCTTTGTGTCAGCCTTTGAGGCCGTCTTTTTGGCGGTCTTTTTGCCGACTTTCTTGCTCACTTTCTTTTTGGCGGAAGCGGCCTTTGGCTGTACTTTCGCTGTTCCCGCCTCGTCAGCAGAGGCTGGTGCCTCGGGCGCTGGCTTGTCCTGGCCGGCCTTTGCCTTCGGCGCCTTAGCCTTCGGTGCCTTGGCGGTTGCTGGCTTGGGCGTGTCCGCCTTGTCCGCGCCGGCCGTTTCTGCGTCCGTCTCCCGGGTCGGCGTTGCCGAACTGGCAGCAGGAGCTGCCGGCTTGCTGTCCCGTTTCGTGACGTCCGCTGGCTGCTCTTTCGCGCCATCCTTTGCGGTGACGCTGGCTGCCTTTTCCGTGGCTTTTTCTGCCGTTGGCTTGGCTGCTGTGGGCGCTGCCTTGTCCGCAGCTTTCTGTTCTCCACTGGTGCTGGGATTGTCGCCACTGGCCACGGACGGGCTGTCCTTGGTCGGTGCTTTTTTCGCTGGGGCCTTGCGCCTTGGTGCTTTCTTTTTAGGCGCAGGTTTGCTGTCTTCACTCGCTTGTTTTTCTGCCTTCTTCTGGAAGGCTCGATCAATCGGTGCAAGATTGGTCTCGGCTGAGGCGGTCGGCTGCTCCGGCGCTTGCGCGGTCTTATTGTTGCTGACCGGCGTCTGCTGCGTTTCCGTTGGCGTGCTGTCAGCCTGACTTACCGACGCGTCCGCTGTGCCGGCGGCAGCTGCTGCACTGGCGGCCTTGTTCCGTCCGCGACCGCCACGGCGGCCGCGACTGCGGCGACGTTTGGTCTTTTTCTCGCCACCCTCAGCGCTCTGAGGGTCGGCAGGATTTACATCGCTGGTGACCTTGGCAGCGTTGGTCTGAGTGGCAGCGCCTGCGGTGGCCGTAGCCGTGCCCGCCTTCTTGCGGCGATTTCTCGAGCGGCTGCGCGAGCGGCTCCGGCTGCGGGTGTTTTCCTGTTCCTCGCCAGCGGCAGAACCCTGTTTCTGACCCGTGGCTTTGCGCTGTCCGGTTTTCTTACCGGTCTTGCGCGTGGTTTTCTTGCTGCCACCTTGCTGGCTACGCGCTTTGCTGGGCGCTTTCTTACCCTTGCTCTGGGGAGCTTTTTCCGCTGGCGCTTCGCTTTCCTCAGTGCTGTCACCACTGGCGAACAACATCTTACCCAGACGGGCAAGGAAGCCGCTGTCTTTCTTGCTGCTCGCGTCGTTCTCCGGAGCCGCCGGGCGGGCGGGCGCTGGCTTTGGTGGTGCCACAGCCTGCACCGCAGCGACCTGTGCCTTGGCCTGTGTTTCTGCATTGGCGACCAGTTCCGGGGCCGGTGCTTCCACATGGCTGTAGCTGGGGTCGTCGCTGACTTCGGATTTACGCACGCGCAAAATCTCGAAGGCTGGCGTCACCATGTTTTCGTTGCCCAGCAAGACGATAGACACCTTGTGGCGTGCCTCGATGTCGTTCAGTGCGCTGCGCTTTTCGTTGAGCAGGAAGTTGGCCACCTTGGTCGGGGCCTGCACGATGACCTGACCCGTGTACTCCTTCATGGCCTCTTCTTCAGACAGACGTAAGATAGACAGGGCTAGGGATTCAACGCTGCGTATATGGCCCTGGCCGTCACAGCGCGGGCAAATTAACTGGGTGGACTCACCCAGCGAGGGACGCAGACGCTGACGTGACATTTCCAACAGGCCAAAGCGCGAGATTTTCCCGGTCTGGACGCGCGCCTTGTCCAATTGCAGGGATTCACGCAGCCGGTTTCCCACCGATCGCTGATTTCGCCGGTCCATCATGTCGATGAAGTCGATAACGATCAGGCCGCCCAGGTCGCGCAGGCGCAGTTGCCGCGCAATTTCGGCCGCCGCCTCAAGGTTGGTCCGGTGCGCGGTCTCCTCAATGTCTGAACCCTTGGTGGCGCGGGCCGAGTTGATATCGATGGAGAGCAGGGCCTCGGTCGGATCAAAGACCACGGAGCCGCCGCTGGGCAGGTGGACCGTGCGGGCAAAGGCGGACTCGATCTGGCTTTCTATCTGATAGCGGCTGAAAAGCGGCACCTGATCCTGATACAGCTTCAGTTTGCGCAGGTTATGCGGCATTACGGACTGCATGAACTCGCTGGCATCTTGGTAGACCTTTTCGTCGTCTACGAGAATCTCACCAATGTCCTTGCGCAGATGATCGCGCAGGGCGCGGATGAACAGATTGCTTTCCTGGTAGATCAGAAACGGCGCTTTGCGCTCCGTGGCAGCTTTGGTGATGGAGTCCCAGAGCTGCACCAGATAGTCGAGATCCCACTGCAGTTCTTCGGCCTCCCGGCCAACGCCAGCCGTGCGCACAATGATACCTACGTTATCAGGTGAGGTGACCTGGGCCAGCTGTTCGCGCAGGTGCTGACGGTCATCACCGGTAATACGGCGTGACACACCGCCAGCGGAAGGGTTGTTGGGCATCAGTACCAGGTAGCGTCCCGCCAGGGAGATAAAGGTGGTAAGCGCCGCGCCCTTGGTACCGCGCTCTTCCTTTTCCACCTGAATAATGATTTCCTGGCCTTCTTTCACCGCCTCGCGAATGGGCACCTTGCCGTCCTTGTTGCGGACGTTCTTGGCGTAGTACTCGCGACTGATTTCCTTGAGCGGCAGAAAGCCGTGGCGCTGGGAGCCAAACTCGACAAAACAGGCTTCCAGGGAGGGCTCGACTCGAGTGATCCGGCCCTTGTAAATGTTTGATTTCTTTTGTTCTTGCGCGGGGACCTCAATATCGAGGTCGAGCAATTGCTGGCCGTCGGCGACGGCGACACGCAACTCTTCGGGCTGAGTCGCGTTGATCAGCATCCTTTTCATCTTATTGTCCTCGGGCAACCCGGCGCTGTGTGCCACGGTTGCAAGGCGCTGCCAACGCCAGGAGCGTAGGGCGGCGCTTTTCGCGACCGGCGCCAGGCCGAAGCCGCACCGGTGTTGCCTGATCTGTTCTCTAGCCCGAACCCAGGGGCTCGGGACCGGCCTCCACGGTTGGGGCCTTCTTTCGGTTTAGCGCCGCTCACCCCGGAGGGGAGGGCTGCTGGGCTACGCACCTGACACACGGGCGGGCGCCGCCGATAAAACGGTCTGCGGTCTCGGGACACGCAGTCACTCGACACGGGCGCTGTCTGAGAGCGGAAAGTGAGCCGCTCATGGGCTACACTCGGCGCTTAATACACCAGTAGGTGCTGCGGGCTGACAGCCGTCAGCGGACAGGCCGCGTCGAAGCTGGCGAATATAACAGTCTTGCTACTGTCAATCAATGAGTTGGGTCCTTGAAAGAAGATAAAAAAACCAATCGCGTCAGAATGATGGCGGTGCCTGAGGATCGTGATCGTCAACGTCTCGACAACTTTTTGATGGCCCAGTTGCCCGGCGTTCCGCGTAGTGCTGTTTACAAGCTGATTCGCACAGGGCAGGTGCGGGTGGACGGCAAACGCGCCAAACCGTTCCAGAAACTGAATGCCGGTGAACAGGTTCGTATCCCGCCTGTGCGCCTGCAGGAGCGAACCGTACCTCGGGTTCCGGACGCGGTGATTGAACAGCTCGAGAAGAGCCTGTTGTTTGAGGACGAGAACATGCTGGTGTGCAACAAGCCTGCCGGCCTGGCAGTGCATGGGGGCAGCGGTCTGGACTGGGGCCTCATTGAAGCGCTGCGGCAATCACGCAGCAGCGAACAGTTGGACCTGGTCCATCGGCTGGATCGGGAGACCAGCGGCATCCTGCTGGTGGCCAAAAACGGTAAGGCCCTGCGCGCCTTGCAGGCGCGCTTTGCCCAGCGCGAGACGGAAAAGCGTTACCTGACGCTCCTGCAAGGGCGCTTGCCCGGCGACAAATGGACGGTTGATGAGCCGCTGTTAAAGCAGGAGCACCATGGCGAACGATTCATGATCGTACACCCATCCGGTAAGCCTTCTGTAACGCGGTTCCTGCGGCTCGAAAATCTGGGTCCGGCCACATTTGCGGAGGCCATACCGGTCACTGGCCGCACCCATCAAATTCGGGCCCACGCGGTCTTCTTGGGCGCGCCCTGTGCCGGTGATGCGCGCTATCTGGATGATGACTCCCTGCGGAAATGGCGCCGACGTGGGCTGGAACGGCTGTTCCTGCATGCCCACAGTCTGGCCTTCGACGATGTGCATGGAACGCCGCAGCATTTTTCCTGTCCCTTACCCGACGAGCTAAGACTGACCATGGACCGGCTATGACCGACATTTCCTACCCCCCAAGACGTCCCGATCAGTGGCTGCTGAGCAGCACGCTGTGATCTAATGCCGCCATGTATAAGCCTGTCTCCCTGTTCGTCGGTCTGCGCTATCTCAAGGCCAAGCGCAAAAACCACTTCATCAGCTTTATTTCGCTGATTTCCATGCTGGGCATCGCACTGGGCGTGACCACCCTGATCACCGTGATCTCCGTGATGAACGGTTTCGAAAAAGAATTGCGCCTGCGCATCCTGGGGGCGATTTCTCATGCGACGATTCAACCGCTGAATGACAACTTCTCAGATTGGCGCCCCCTGGTCAGCCAGGTGGAGGCCCGGGAGGAGGTAATCGCCGCTGCGCCCTATATCGAGCAGGGCGTCTGGCTACAGGCCCGTGGCTCCACCGGTGCCCTGTTGCGCGGTGTGGAGCCGGAATATGAAGCCCGGGTGTCGGAAATTGAGGAGAAGATGCTGGCGGGCAGTCTGGCGGATCTTCAGCCCGGTGGCTATGGCATTGTGCTGGGTACCGGCCTCGCTGCCAGCCTGCGGGTGGGTATGGGCGACAAGGTGACGGTAATTGCGCCGAAGCTTAAGGCCAGTCCCTTTGGGGCCAATCCACAGATGAAGCGCTTTACCGTGGTGGGAGCCTTCGAGTTTGGTGAATATGAAAATGATACGTCGCTGGCGGTTGTGCACCAGGCCGACGCGGCGCGACTGCTGCGCATGCCCGAGGGTACCGTGGGCGGCGTGCGCCTGGAACTGGAGGATATGGACCGAGCCTGGATGACGGCGCGGGATATTTCCGATGAGTTGGAAGGGCTCTATCGCGTGCGCGACTGGACGCAGGAGCGCGGTAACCTGTTTCAGGCGGTAAAGACAGAAAAGACCGTCATGTGGGTCATTCTGAGTCTGATTATCGCGGTGGCGGCCTTCAACATTATTTCTATGCTGGTCATGGTGGTCACGGATAAGCAAAGCGATATCGCCATCCTCAAAACCATGGGCGCCAATAGTGGCACCATCATGCGCGTGTTTATCGTGCAGGGCAGTCTAATCGGAGTTATCGGCACGGCGCTCGGCGTGGTGGGTGGCATCGCCCTGGCCCAGAATATCGGTACCGTGGTGCCTTTTCTGGAAAAGCTGTTCGGTTTCGCACTCTTTCCCGGTGATATCTATTACCTGACCGAGTTGCCATCCGATCTGCGCAGCAGCGACGTGATCAAGTTCGGTGGCATGTCGCTGGCCATGGGCTTGCTGTCCACGCTGTATCCTTCCTGGCGGGCATCCCGGACCCAACCGGCCGAGGCACTGCGCTATGAGTAAACCTGATCATGGCATCGTGTTGGAAGCCAGCGACATTCATCGCAGTTTCCGCCAGGGCTCCAGAGAGATTGTCGTGCTGGATCGGGCGCAATTGCAGGTAGAGCGGGGTGCGTCCATAGCCATCCTGGGGGCTTCGGGGGCAGGTAAAAGTACCTTGCTGCACATACTCGGTGGCCTGGATAAGCCGGATCAGGGCGCCGTAACGGTCGCCGGTCAGTCCCTCTGGTCCGTGTCCGAGACAGAACGCGCTGCTATCCGTAACCGGGAGTTTGGTTTTGTCTATCAGTTTCACCATTTGCTGCCAGAGTTTACGGCGCTGGAGAACGTGGCCATGCCCCTGCTGCTGAGAGGTTTACCGGCTGCAGCGGCGCGGCAACAGGCCAGCGCCATGCTGGATCGGGTAGGCCTCGCCCCGCGCGCCACCCACAAGCCCGGGGAGATGTCTGGTGGCGAGCGCCAGCGCACAGCGCTCGCCCGTGCCCTGGTGGGTGAGCCGGCCTGCCTGCTGGGCGATGAACCCACCGGCAATCTGGATGAACAGACAGCGGATCGGGTCTTCAGCATGCTGTTGGAACTGAACCGCGAACTCGCTACCAGCCTGGTGCTGGTGACTCATGACCCCCGTCTGGCCGCGCGTATGGATCGCCGGCTGGAACTGCGAAATGGCTGCCTGAGCCCAATGTCCTAGACCATTCGCTGCCTGGCAGCGAGTTCCGGGCGCGTGCAGCGGGGGGATAGGCTGTGCCTGGGCTGATTGCCGGGCTATTGCTACCACACTGGCTACCGGAGGGAAGCTGCATCGGCTGGCCGTTGCTGGCGCTGATCGCGCTGGCGGTGGGTGTGTCCCTGCGTCCATGCCGTGGTCTGGCC
>JABSSV010000314.1 GCA_013213875.1 Lysobacterales bacterium | reverse complement strand
GTTGGTTATCTACCGCAGGAAGCATCCATCTTTCGCAAGCTCAGCGTCGAGGACAACGTCCTGTCCATTCTGGAGATGCGCCGGGACCTAGACGCGCAAGGCCGCGCCAACGAGCTGCAATCCCTGCTGGAAGAGCTGGGCGTTGCGCACCTTTCCGACCAGCCGGGTATCAGCCTCTCCGGCGGTGAACGACGGCGGGTAGAGATTGCCCGCACGCTGGCCTCCAACCCGCGCTATATCTTGCTGGACGAACCCTTTGCGGGCGTCGACCCGCTGTCCGTACGTGAGATCCAGAGCATCGTCAAACACCTCACGGACCGTGGCATTGGTGTGCTCATCACGGACCACAATGTGCGCGAGACCCTGGGCATCTGTGATCATGCCTACATTCTGGCTGACGGCGTCATACTCGCTGACGGGTCACCGCAGCATATCCTTGACAACGAACAGGTGCGGAGCGTTTATCTGGGCGAGGAATTCAGCCTTTAGCGGGGGTATGTGATGGACCAATCCCTGCAACTGAGACTCAGCCAAAAACTGGCCCTGGCGCCCCAGTTACAGCAAGCCATCCGCCTGCTGCAACTCAACCGCATCGAACTGCGCGAGTATCTCCAGGAAGCGATTGAGTCCAACCCGCTGCTGGAACAGGCGGAACTTGACGGTGACACGGCTCCGGAGCGCGAGGAGGCGGGCACCGATGAGTGGGATGAACATGCCCTGGGGGATAGCCAGGAGTCCGAGCCGCAGGACTTTGACTCGCAGGATGCCTACGAGGACTGGGATGAAGGCCTCGGCAGCAGCTGGGAAGAGGCGGGTTATCAAACCCTGCCGGAACGGCAGCTGGAAGACGCCTCCAGCGGTGGGCTGCGGGAACACCTGCTGTTTCAAATCAGCCTGGCCAGCTTCAATGACACCGACGCCGCCATTGCCACGGCCGTGGTCTATGCCCTGGATGAGGAGGGCTACCTGGCCGATTCTCTGGCTGAGATCGCTGCCAGCCTGCTGCCGGAGTACCAGGTCAGCGAGGCGCAGATTGAGGCCGTTCTGAGTCGTTTGCAGCGCATGGAGCCGGTGGGCGTAGCGAGTCGCAGCCCGGCGGAATGCATTCGCGTACAGCTATCCGTGCTACCCGGCAACACCGCGGGGCTGGAACTGGCACGACGCATTGCCCGCAGCTATCTGGATTTTGTCGTCGCCGGTGAACAGGAGCGACTACAGCGTGAGCTGGGCGCAAAACCTGAAGAACTGGCACTCGCGCTGGATCTCATTCGCGGACTCGAACCGCGCCCGGGGGCGCGTTACGACAACCGGGCGGATGAGTACCTGGTGCCCGACATTTATGTGCGACAGCAGGAGGGCAAATGGGTGACGGCGCTAAGCCCGGATAACGACCCGCAGCTGCGTCTTAACCGCTACTACATGCAGCTGCTTCGGCAATCCAGTGCAGCCGACAAGAAGTATCTGGACGGTCGCCTGCAGGAGGCGCGCTGGTTGCTGTCCAGCCTGGAGCTGCGCAACCGCACCCTGCTCACCGTGTCCCAGCGCATCGTCGATGTGCAACGCGGCTTTATGGAACATGGTGAGATCGCCATGCAGCCGCTGATCCTGAAAGACATAGCTGAGACAGCGGGGGTCCATGAATCCACCGTTTCCCGCGCGACCACCCGCAAGTACATGCTGACACCGCGCGGCCTGTTCGAGCTTAAATACTTTTTTTCCAGCCACGTTGGCACCAGCGACGGCGGCACGGTAAGCGCCACCAGCGTCAAAGCGCGACTGAATACGCTCATCGCCGCCGAGCCCCCGGGCAAGCCACTCAGTGACCTCGAACTTTCCCGCCTGCTGCAGGAAACCGGGATCAAGGCGGCCCGGCGTACCGTGGCCAAATACCGGGAAGCCCTCGGCATCGGCTCCAGCGCGGAGCGACGCCGCGCCTGGCGGCGCCTCACGCAGGCCCCGCGATAGGCCCAGCCTCCTGCGACTAGGAAAGCCCCCTTTCGGGGTATAGAATCAGAATAGGGGGAGCGCCTCGCGCATTCATGCTAGCAAGAGCAGCAGGCCACAGAATGAGGCAGAAGGCTCGGGGCACCCGCTTTGTCGCAACGAATGACAGGAGCACCTTAATGCAGCTGACCATCACCGGACACCATGTGGAAGTCACCCCGGCCATGCGCGCCTACACCACGGAGAAAATGCAGCGCCTGGAGCGTCATTTCGATCAGGTCGTTTCTGTCGACGTGATCCTCAATGTTGAGAAGCTGGATCAGATTGCCGAAGCCACCGTAAACGCCGGCGGGCGCACGCTGTTTGCGACTGACACGGCTGAAGACATGTATGCCGCCATTGATGGCCTGTCCGATAAAATCGACCGTCAGGTGCGCCGTCTGAAGGGCAAGCTGCGTGAACATCACCACGTAAAACCCTCCCAGTTGGCACCTGATAACGAGTAAGCTATCCCAATTAGTCCCCCACGATAGAACCCATGCGAGTCGACGATCTTATAAGCGCTGATAGCGTTATGCCGCAGGTACGCACCAGCAGTAAAAAGCGCCTGCTGGAAATCATCAGCAAGGCACTGGCTGCGGAAGACGATGCGCTCAACGCGCGCGAAATCTTTGAAAGCCTGTGTGCGCGCGAGCGTTTGGGCAGCACCGGCCTGGGCAAAGGCGTGGCCATACCGCACGGGCGCGTGAACGGCTCTTCCCGCGTGCAGGCGGTATTCATTCGCCTGGCCAAGCCGGTAGCCTTCGAAGCACAGGACGGCAAGCCGGTCGATCTGCTGTTCGCCCTCGCCGTGCCCCAGCAGTGCACCACGGACCATCTGAAGCTACTGGCAGATATTGCGGAAAAATTCAGTGACGACGAACTGCTGAGCCAGCTGCGGGCGGCCGGCGATGCGGCTGAGATGGCGCAACTGCTGTCCCAAACCCGTCATTAAGCCGTTTCGCGCCAGGTGACCCGCACGCTGACAGCCCGGGATCTTTTCCACACGCTGCAGCAGCGGTTGGACCTTCACTGGGTGGCCGGTCGCGATCACGACGAAGACTGCGTGCTCAGTGACCGCGATATGTCAACACGACCTGCGCTGGCGGGCTACCTCAACCTGATCCATCCCAACCGCGTGCAGATTCTAGGTGCGGAGGAGCTGGATTTTCTCAGCGCCCTGCCCCCCGCGGAGCGCGCGCAAACGCTGGACCTAATGTTTGATGAGGCGTTGATTGCAGTGGTAATCGGGGGCCAACTGGAACCGCCGCAGGACCTGGTGGCCGCAGCCGACCGGGCGCACAAACCACTGCTGCGCTCGCGCAAGTCGAGCTATGAACTGGTGAACTACTTTCAGCATCATATCTCCCGAGCGCTGGCCCGACGCTGCACGCTGCACGGCGTTTTCATGGAGGTCTTCACCCTGGGGGTCCTGATCACCGGCTCCGCCGGCAGCGGCAAGAGCGAACTGGCACTGGAGCTGCTGAACCGTGGCCACCGGCTGATTGCCGATGATGCACCGGAATTTACCCAGATCACCCCGGATGTGCTGGATGGCGCATGCCCCGAAGCGCTGCAGGACTGCCTCGAGGTACGCGGACTCGGCGTTTTGAATATCCGTCAGATGTTTGGCGATGCCGCCATCAAAACCAGCAAGTTTCTGCGTCTGATCGTCCATCTGGATGTACCTGAGGATGGCAGGGTTCTGAGCCAACCGGATCGACTACGGGGCCATACGGAAACGGAGGAGGTGCTGGATCTCGTGATTCCCAAGATCACGCTGCCGGTGCTGGCCGGGCGCAATATGGCGGTCATTACGGAGGCAGCGGTGCGCGACTTCATGCTGCGCATGAAAGGCTATGATGCCGCGACGCAGTGTATCGAACGCCACTCACGCCTTTTGCATGGGCAGCAAAGCGACTGGGAGGGTCGGGAATGAGCCAGACACCGCAGCATGTGATTGTGGTCACCGGGCTCTCCGGTGCCGGTAAATCAACCGCTCTGAATGCGCTGGAGGACATGGGCTACCGCTGTATTGACAACCTCCCAGCAGCGCTGCTGGAAACCCTGGCCGAGCAGTTGCAGGCAGATCCGGGACGCTATGAGCGCGTTGCACTGGGTATGGACGTCCGCGCTTCTGGTCAGGATCTTGGGCGCGTGCCCGAGTGGCTGGCCGGTCTGCGCAGTAAGGGGGTGAAGACCCAGTTGCTGTTTCTGAATGCACGGGACGAGAGCCTGCTGAAGCGCTTCGGCGAGACACGCCGTCCCCATCCGCTGGCACCGGATCAGGGCGCTCTGCAGGCCGCCATCGGCAAGGAAAGGGAATTGCTTGAAACCCTGCGCACCATTGCTGATTGGGAAATCGACACGAGCAGCACCAATATTCATCAGCTCAAACATCAGACCTGGCGCTGTATCGGACCGAATACGGAAGCCCTGACGCTGGTTATCCAGTCCTTTGGCTTCAGTCGCGGCGTACCCGCTGATGTTGATTTTCTGTTTGATGCACGCAGCCTGCCTAATCCTCACTGGGACAAGGAACTCAGAGCGTTCACGGGGCGCGATCCTGCGGTCGCCGAATGGCTGGAGCAGGAGCCCGATGTGCCGGCATTCTGCGCCGATATCCTGATCTTTCTGCGCGCCTGGCTGCCGCGTTTTGAAGCCGCGCACCGTAGCTTCGTGACCGTAGGCATCGGCTGCACCGGCGGCAGGCACCGGTCCGTTTACCTGGCGGAACGACTCAGCGCAGCCCTGGAGGAAGACTGCGAGGACATCATGCTGCACCACCGGGAGTTACAGCCATGACGGTGGCCATCGTGCTGGTTACCCATCCAGGGATCGGCACGGCGTTCCGCCAACAGGCGGCGGCCATCCTCGCCAGCGATCTGCCTGGCCTGACCGTGGTCGAACTCGACTCTGGCAAGTCCGCAGCCACCGGTACGTTGCGCTCGCAGCTGGCAGCGCTGGATCAGGGTGATGGCGTACTGATGCTGTCGGATCTGCCCGGAGCAACCCCCTGTAATCAGGCCTGCAAAGCAGCGCCACCCCACAGCGCACTGCTCAGCGGGCTCAACCTACCCATGTTGATTCGGGCCTGGAATTACCGGCATCGGACTCTGGAAGAGCTTACGGAGCTGGTGGCAGAAGGTGGGCGCGCCGCCATTCTGGAGCCGCGCTGATGCCCACGGCAAAGACCGTTATCTGCAACGAACTTGGGCTCCACGCCCGGGCCGCGGCCAAGCTGGTTGATCTGGCCAACCGCTATGCCAGCGAGATCACCATCGGTCGTGAGGACAAGTCGGTGAACGGCAAGTCCATTATGGGCGTGCTCATGCTCGCTGCAGCCCAGGGCAGCTCAATCAGCGTCAGCACCGAGGGTCCTGATGCGGATCAGGCGCTGGCGGATCTGCTGGCGCTCATCGACAGCGGCTTCGGAGAAAACTGACATGACGCTTGCCCTCTCCGGCCAGGTGGTCGAGGCCGGCATTGCCGTCGGTCAGGCGCACAACATCCAGCGCAACGAAATCGAGATCGGTGAGTACCGAATAGAGACGCAGCGGATAGACGGCGAGATTCAGCGGTTGTTGGATGCGGTGCGCGAAGCCAGTGACAAACTGCAGGACCTGGCGCTACGCCTGCGCGCCACCGCGGGTGCTTCCGGCGAGGAAATTGTGCGCGCGCACCTGGCCATGCTCAATGATTCCTCACTGGTCCAGGCGGCGACGGAACACATCCGGGACCAGCTATGCAACGCCGAATGGGCGCTACAGCTGCAGCTGGAAGCCCTGCTGGCCGAATTTCGATCCATCGACGACGATTACCTGCGCAGCCGCGAGGAGGACGTGGCGCAGGTCGTGCGCATGGTGCAACAACAGCTGTCGGAGGAATCGGAGGAACTACCGCTTAGCGATGTACCGGATCGTCTCGGCCATACGCTGGTGGTAGCGACCGAACTGACGCCAGCACAGCTGGCCGTACTGCACGAGCGCGGCGTGGCTGGCGTGATTACCGAGCATGGCAGTCCCTATTCGCACACCGCCATTCTTGCCCGTGGCATGGGCATCCCGATCGTTATGGGCGTTCATCGCGCCCAGTCGCTGATTACGGAGGGCGAACAGCTGGTACTCGACGGCGCCTATGGCATTGTCTTTGCGGACCCTGAGCCTTCCATACTGAACTACTATCTGGCCAAGCAAAGCGAGTCCGATCGCTACCGTCAAAACCTTGCGGCCTTGCGCCATGAGCCGGCCAGCAGCCTGGACGGCCAGCCCGTGTGCCTGCTCGCCAACGCAGAACGCGGAGCGGACATACGCCAGGCCCTGAGCGACGGTGCAGAGGGTGTGGGTTTACTCCGCAGCGAATACCTGTTCATGCAGGGCACCCCACCCGACGAGGAGGGGCAACTGGCGCACTATCGGGAGGCAGTGGACGCGCTGGAGGGGGCACCACTCACCATTCGTACGCTGGATATCGGGGCTGATAAAACACCAGAGCTGCTGCGTTTTGAAAGCCTGCGCAACCTGCCCAATCCAGCGCTTGGGCTTCGAGCAGTACGCCTGTGTCTACGGGAAATGGATCTGTTTCAGACCCAGCTGCGCGCTATTCTGCGCGCGGCCGCGTACGGTCCCGTGCGCTGCATGATCCCCATGCTGACCACCGATCGGGAGGTGCTGGCGGTTCGTTCGTTAATAGACGAATTACGCCTGGAACTGAAAAAGGAGGGCCTGGCCAGCGCCGACACACTGGAACTGGGCGGCATGATTGAGGTGCCAGCGGCCGCGCTGGCACTGGAGTCCGTTGGCCGTAAGCTGGACTTTATATCTATCGGCACCAATGACCTGATCCAGTACACGCTGGCGGCAGATCGGGTAGATGAGAATGTGGCCCACCTGTACGACCCGGAGCATCCCGGCGTCATCCACTTGCTGAGCCATATCTTCCGCACCGCCAAACGCATGCAGCTGCCCGTGGCCGTCTGTGGCGAACTGGCTGGTGATCGGCGCTATACCCGCCTGCTACTGGCGCTGGGCCTGACCGAGTTCAGCATGCAGCCCCGGTCCCTGCTGGAAATTAAAAAGGTGATTCGCGAAACGGACGTTGGCAAGGCCCGCGCAGCGCTGGACCAGTGGACCGCCGGTGAGGCGCCTGACCTGACCCTGGCACAAATGCTGAACCAGTCCCAGCTCAATCACTAGCCGTTGCCGGCCACATGCCCGCACCGATGACTTGCGCGACGCCGGCTGCTAAGGCATTTCCACCACCGCACTTGGAAGCCCCTGCCCCATACCCGATAATGGCAGCACGCCAAAGATCCGTCTCGGGGGCCCCATGAGCGACAAGCTGCGAGAAGAAAAAACGGCGCGGCACCTCGATTCGCTAATGGCGGCGCTGGGGGATGGCGCCAGCGGCCGCGTGCGCCAGCTGATCAATAACCTTTCCGGTGCCGAGATTGGCGACCTGCTTGAGTCCCTGCCGCCAACGCAGCGCCTCGCGGTCTGGCAGCTGGTAGACACGGAACAGGACGGTGACGTTCTGGTTGAGGTGAACGACGAAGTTCGTGCCGGCCTCATCGAGGACACGGAGCCGGATGAGCTGGTGGCGGCCGTCGGCGAGCTGGACATCGATGATCTGGCTGACATTCTCGACGACCTGCCGGATACGGTAATCCGGGAAGTACTGGCCTCCATGACGCGCCAGGACCGGGAGCGGCTGGAACAGGTTTTGTCCTACCCGGAGGACTCAGCCGGCGGCCTGATGGATCCCAACGTGGTAACCATTCGGAGCGATGTGAGCCTGGATGTGGTGCTTCGTTTTCTGCGCGCCCGCGGCGAGTTGCCGGAGCTGTTCGACCAGCTATTTGTGGTCTCCCGCGACGGCGTCTATCAAGGCGATTTAAAACTGTCGGACCTGCTGACCCATGACCCCAGCGCCACGGTAGCGGAGCTCATGCAGGAGTGCCCCGCGGTGATTCCCGTGACCATGGGTGCCAGTCAGGTGGCGACCGAATTCGAACATCACGATCTGGTTTCCGCACCCGTCATCGACGCGCAGCGGCGGCTGCTCGGGCGCATCACCATCGACGATGTGGTCGATGTAATCCGCGATGAGGCGGAACACTCGGTCCTGACGCTGGCCGGGCTGGACGAAGAAGACGATATCTTTGCCCCGGTAGCCCGCTCGGCCAAACGCCGCTGGATCTGGCTGGGCGTCAATCTGATCACGGCACTGCTGGCAGCCATGGTGCTGTCGACCTTTGAGCCAACGCTGGAGCAACTGGTGGCCACGGCGGTTTTGTTTCCCGTGGTCATGAGTATGGGCGGCATCGCCGGTACCCAGACCCTGACGCTGATGATTCGCGGTATGGCCACCGGTCAGGTCAATGCGCGCAATACGGCCCTCATGTTCCGCAAGGAGCTGGCCGTGGGGCTGCTGAACGGGCTGGTGTTCTCACTCCTGATCGGACTCGTAACCTGGTACTGGTACGGCAATACGGAACTGGGCATGGTCATGGCGGCAGCCATTCTGGTGAATCTGCTGGCCGGCGCGCTGGCCGGGTTCCTCATACCCGTGCTGCTCCGGCGCTTGCATATTGATCCAGCGCTCGCCGGCGGCGTAATCCTGACAACGGTCACGGACGTGATTGGCATTCTCGCCTTTGTGGGTTTGGCGACCTATCTGCTGCTGGCAGGCTAGTTGCCGGCGCTCTTCTCCGCCACTTTATCGCGCAGATAGACCGGCTGGGCCTGTTCCGCCGCGAGCAGGGTCTGCGCAGAAAAATCCGCCGCCGCGAGGCCTGCCAGGGTACTGGCCCGGGGCCAAACCGCAGGCAAGTGTGCGGCAAACGCCGCCTCTGCCAACGGTGCAAAACGCTCACAGCCATTGCCCACCGCATGCCACTGTTGTGGCTGCGCGGGCAAGGCCTGTTCCGGGGCACAAACCCGCTCCTCGCCCACCGGCATCATGACCGCATCGCGCAGCTCAAAGCAGCCCGTGTACACCTCGTCCATGCGCGCATCCATGAGCACGCAAGCACGGCTGACACCCTGGGTACTGGCTTGCTGCGCTGTGGTTCGCAGCGAGGAGACCGGCAAGACGGGCACATCAGCGCCAAAAGCCAGCCCCTGTACCACCCCGATACCGATGCGCAGGCTGGTAAAACTGCCGGGGCCACGACTGAATGCGATGGCATCCAGTGCCGCCAGCGTCTGCTGAGCTTCCGCCAGAGAGGCTTCCACCCACGGCAGCAGCAGTTGCGCATGGCCCCGGGGAGCGTGCTCGTAGCGCTCCAGCACGTCACCGTCCTGCCACAGGGCAACGGAACAGGTTTCGAAGGCGGTATCGATGGCTAGCAGTTTCATGGCGCGCCCATTATGCAGACCGTCAGGCGGTCTGGGTAGTCACGGGGTGGCGGAAAAAGGCCACCGCATCCTCGCGCTCTCGGGTTTGCTGCATGGGCGGCAGACTATCGATAAAAATCTGGCCGTAACGGCGCGTGTGCAGGCGCGGGTCGCACAGCACCAGTACCCCCCGATCCTCCACGTCACGAATCAGGCGCCCAGCCCCTTGCTTGAGAGCAATCACCGCCTGCGGCAGTGCCAGATCCATAAAGGGGTTCCCCCCCTCGGACCGCAGGCGGTCTCCATGCGCCTCCATGACCGGATCATCTGGCGCAGCAAAGGGTAGCTTGTCGATGACCACCAGAGACAGGGCATCGCCGATCACGTCAACGCCCTCCCAGAAACTGGCCGTACCGAGCAACACACCGTTGCCTGAGTCGCGAAACTGCTCGAGCAAAAGGCTGCGCGGCGCGCTGCCCTGCACCAGCAGGGGATAGTCCGACCGCTCCCGCAACCAGTCCGCAGCCTGCTGCAGTGCACGATGGGAGGTAAACAGCAAAAAGGCCCGACCTTCACTGGCAGCCAAAACCGGGGCCAGAGACTGCATTAAAACATCAATGTAATCATGATCCCGCGGCTCACGACTCAGCTGTGGCAGCCACAACAAGGCGTTCTGTGGATAGTCAAAAGGCGAATCGAGGCACAGCGTATGCGCCTCTTCAAGACCCATCTGTCGCGTGTAATGGCTAAAATCGCCGCGCACTGACAGGGTGGCCGAGGTAAAGATCCAGGCCGCATCCAGTTCCTCGCGATACTGGCGAAACACCTCGGAAACATCCAGGGGCGTGATATGCAGACCGAAGCCGCGACCGCGTCGCTCAAACCAGCGCACCGTGCCGGCGCCGGAAGCGCTGTCCAGGAGATCAAATAGCGCCTGCAATTCCAACTGACGCTCCAGGCAGGCATCCATTCCACGGCTGGCTCCTTCCAGACCCTTCAGCACCGGGCCCAGATCGGCCACCGCCTGATCCAGGCCCTGCAGTCCCTGACGGACCGGCTCGTAAGTCACTAGTTGCTGCCAGGTGCCGCGATCGCCCAGATGCTCACTCATGGCTGCCTGCAGCACCTGCAGAGCCTGCCGCGTGGCTTCTACCTCGGCGCGCACGGTGCCCAGGCCGCCGGCCAGCTCACCCGCTTCCGCCAGGATGTCGCGCAGCAGATCACTGATGCGCCGACGGGTCAGGCTGGCGCTGAAGAACTGCGAGGCCAGCTCCGGGGCCTGATGCGCTTCGTCCAGCACAAAGGCCTCCGCCCCCGGTAACACCTCACCAAACCCGCGCTGTTTGATGGCCATGTCCGCGAACAGTAAGTGGTGATTAACCACCACCACATCGGCCTCCTGGGCCCGGCGGCGGGCATGCAACACGTGGCAGTCCTCGTAACTGGGACATTTTGCACCCAGGCAATTGTCATTACTGGACGTCACCATGGGCCACAATGCACTGTCATCAGGGATGACATTGGCCACGGACAGATCGCCATCACGGGTACGCGCGGACCATGCCTGCACCGCTTCCAACTCACTAATCGCTTCCCGTGTCGGAAATTCCCCCTCGCGACGCGCCTGTTCCATACGGTGCAGGCACAAATAGTTGGCACGACCCTTGAGCAGCGCCACTTCAGCGGCGCTGTCCAGCGCTTGCATCACCAGCGGAAGATCACGAAAAAACAGCTGATCCTGCAAGGTCTTGGTGCCCGTGGAGATAATCGTGCGGCGCCCTGCGGCAAGGACCGGAACGAGATAGGCGAGCGTTTTCCCGGTACCGGTACCGGCTTCTGCCACCAATAAATCACCGCTGGCCAGCGTCTCTGCAACGGCCGCGGCCAGTTCCTGTTGCTCCGCACGCGGTCGAAATCCCGTCAGCACTTCCTTAAGAGGACTGGAATCCCCCAGCAATGCAGCGGCATCTGCGGTCACTGGCTTACAGGCCTTGCGGCCTCACCACCATGCATCGCTCGGCCCGGTCCTCAGCCTTGCGGGATGCGGAAGCTTGCCCCAGTCGCTCGTGCGCAAGACCCATGGTGCGCCAGTTTCGGGCGCAGAGTTCACCAACACGCGGTCCCACATCATGGGACCGGGTGGCGAAGGCCAGTGCCTGCTGAAACTGTCCCCGCTGCAGCTGCACTTCCGCCATTTGCTGCAGCAGCTCCGGGTCCCGCGGCTGGATGCGTAGCGCCCGCTCCAGCAGCACTGCCGCCTGATCATGCTGCCCCTGCTGCTCGGCATCGGCAGCCTGAGCAGCCAGCTCCAGTGCGGCGGGATTCTTGAGCGGATACACCTGAATGCCGGCGGAATCTTCCCGGGCAGGAGCTCGCACACGCTGTTCCATTTCCTGCTCCTGTACCGGCGTGGCACTGCGCCCAGCGCAACCCACCAGCGTAACCAGCAGCAGGCAAAACAGGCCCTTAGCGGCACAGCGTTTCAAATCAATCACGATCAAACCATCTTCTCCAAAATGAATCGGCGTCCTGCTCCTGCTGTTCCAGGCAGTCACTGCGTGCGGACGGTTCCGAGCCGGCCACGAAGGGCATCTGGCTGGCACCCGGGCAATCTGCCTGGCTGAGCGTTGCCGTGAGCGGATCAATCCAGCGCCAGGACGCGCCTTCCGGCAAGTCCAGGCTGACCGACTGCAGGGGCAATTGACGGAACAGACCGGCCCACAGGGGCATGGCCGCGTTGCTGCCCGTGACGCGCGCGGGACGGTTGTCATCCAGCCCCACCCAGACCACGCCCAGGCGGTCCCGAGTATAGCCGACAAACCAGCTGTCCCGGCGCTCATTGGTGGTGCCGGTTTTACCGGCCACGGTCACGGACTGACCCAATAAACCGGGCAGGGCTTTGGCCGTGCCCTGTTCGACCACCTGGGTCAGACCATAGTTCAGTACGGCAATGGCCTCGCGCTGGGGCACCGGGTCCAGACGCAGCGGGTAGCGCCGCAGCGACGCTCCATCAGCGGTCTGCACGGCGGTTACTGCGCGCAAGGCTATGGCAAAGCCTCCCGACGCCAGCGGTTGGTAGGCCTGGGTGACATCCAGAGGCGTCATTTCAGCAGCCCCCAGCAGGGTCGACGGTAGCTCGGGCAGGGCCCGGGTTACACCCAACGATTGCAACTTGCGCAACAGCTCATTGAGGCCGATGTTCATGCCCAGACGCACCGTGGCCTGGTTATAGCTGCGCACCAGCGCCTCCAGCAGGCTCACGGAGCCATGCGACTGTCCGTCGTAGTTCGCAGGCTGCCAGCGCTGACCGTCAGCCTGGGTGAGGGTAATCGGTTCGTCCTCCAGACGGGTCAGCCAGCTGTAGCGCTGCGGATGCTCCAGCGCCAGCAGGTAGATGAACGGTTTAATCACCGAGCCCACCTGGCGGCGTGCGTTCAGGGCCCGGTTGAAACCCCGGCGCCGGGGATCCCGGTCCCCCACCAGGGCCCGAATCTCACCCGCATCACTGTCAGCCAGCACCAGGGCCGCCTGCAGCTCCGGATCCAGGCCGCGTTCTGCCAGCTGCTTTAAACCATTGGTCACAGCGGCCTCCGCAGCCTGCTGCTCGAAGGGCGCCAGCGTGGTAAAAATCCGTAGCCCCTCGGTGCGCAGATCAGCTTCGCGATAATCGCGCTGCAGCTGATCACGGACCAGC
>JABSSV010000313.1 GCA_013213875.1 Lysobacterales bacterium | reverse complement strand
GTTCCGAGGCGCAAGGCTTTCATCGCTCTTTTGGTGTTCGGTCTCACGCAGCGCCTTGGCCTGCGCATGAGCCGCCAAATCGACCAACAACCTACCCAACTCTGCTCCCGGGTCTTTTCTGAATAGGCCCAGCCGCGCTGAAGGGATAACACTTACGGGCAGTGTCCGGAAACTGATACTTAGGCTACGGCTGTATGAACCATGCTTGTGTCCGCGAGTCTCCGGCAAAGCTTATTGACATTTCGGGCCTCACGCGAGCACTACCCTTGTACCTTCAGCATCATTGGATTGAGGCATGCGCTTGGCACCTGGCGCATCGGGCCACTGGAATCGCCCATATGCAAATTCTTGAAAGATATTTTTTAGATGGCAGCCAACGAGCCAAGGTAGTTGCCAGACCCCGCGGGCGATTTGCGCCATGCGCCCGGGCCATGCCCCAGGTCGGTCAAATCATGGTTCCTGACGGGTATAGGCTGACTTGAGCGGCCAACTGTGGTGTTTTCGATTTTAACGCTCTAGCCTTTACAGCCCTTGATCGTTGTGGGTTGGCGCGTACACTTAACCGCTTGCAAGCGTGCATTCGAACAAGCGTCCCACACCGAGAGGAATTCAAAGTGTCCGTCACCAAACCCCTTAAGCTGGTCAATGCTGCGCTTCTTGGCAGCGTGCTGGCCATCAATATGGCGCTGGCCGACACGCCCGCTAATGAGCCCAGTTTCATTACCATCGCTGGCGGCTCTTTCAGCGTCGGGTCCCAGTCCCACTATCGTGAGGAAGGCCCCATGATGGCGGTTACCATCGACGGGTTCGAAATCTCCCGAA
Source organism: Lysobacterales bacterium (assembly GCA_013213875.1). Lineage (GTDB taxonomy): Bacteria > Pseudomonadota > Gammaproteobacteria > Xanthomonadales > SZUA-36 > Marinihelvus. Next base: position 1,042 of record JABSSV010000313.1, on the reverse strand, counting down.
CGGAGGTCACGAATGATCAATTTGCCGCCTTTGTCCATGCGACGGGCTACGTCACCACGGCCGAAGCCGGACTCTCCGCAGAAGATTATCCAGAACTGCCAGAGGAACTGCGCCGGCCTGGTTCCATGGTGTTTGCGCAGCCGCCGGGGCAGGTGGAGCTGACGGACAACTCCGCCTGGTGGCGCTATGTGCCGGGCGCCAGCTGGCGCCATCCCACCGGCCCGGACAGCTCGATCGAAGGGCTTGGCAACCACCCGGTGGTTCAGGTTTCACCCGAAGCCGCGGAGGCTTATGCGCAGTGGGCCGGCGCCCGCCTGCCAACGGAAGCGGAGTGGGAATTTGCTGCCCGTGGCGGTCACAATGAATCAACGGACCAGTGGGACCAGCCATCCGACCCGGAAAACGGCTGGAAAGCGAATATCTGGCAGGGCGAGTTTCCCGCCACGGACCTGCAAGAAGACGGCCACCATGGCACGGCGCCCGTGGGCTCCTATCGGGCCAATGACTACGGCGTGGTGGATATGATCGGCAATGTGTGGGAATACGTCGACGGCTGGTATACGCCAGGGCATTTGCCGACGCTTCCGCATGGCCCTGGCAAAGAGTTGGCGGCGAAATTCGCGCCCGCTTCCGTGGGGCCCCAGCGCGTGATCAAGGGCGGCTCCTGGCTCTGCTCACCCTCCTATTGCATGCGCTATCGACCCACCGCACGCCAGCCGGCGGAAATGAGCCTGGGTTCCAATCACATCGGATTCCGGGTGGCTCGGGATTCAGCTCAACCCGAAGCCTGAGCGCGCCTACCGGCGCTTCGGCCGGCGGTGCATGGGGCTACTGCGTTTTTACTCGCAGTCCTGCGCCCGAAAGTCAGCCAGCCGGTCCGGATAGGCGGACGCAAGAAAGTCGTCCAGCCTGCGACTGGCCTGCCTCGCACCCTTCAGCTCCGCCGCTGAAACCCTTTTGTCGATACGCGTGTAGTGGTAGAGAAAGAGCCCGACCGCACGGGACTTCCACGCCGCATTCATATCAGCCAGATTGGCCGCGC
>JABSSV010000312.1 GCA_013213875.1 Lysobacterales bacterium | reverse complement strand
GAACCGCTTGATAGCCGCTTGTCAACGAGCGCACATTCGGGCCATTCAATTTTTTTTCAGCCCATGGCAAAACCCAGTTTTATGAGTCCAGGGGCTTTGTCACCAGACATCAGGATGCCCCCGGGATGATGTTCGTCAACAACGAAGGCCGTTGACATTAACAACGACCTTGCCAATAACATCATTCAGATAAGTCAATGGCTGCTTGTAAGATGGTGTCAATGCCATTGAGTAAATCTTGTTTATTTTGGCTGGCCGCCACATCTGGGGAAAGGCCCATACCAGGCTCGAATTGAGCCACATCATTGTATTGTCGGAATATCGGAACGCGGGTGGTGATGCCGCTGGCTGGCAACTTCAAGAAGAATAAAATACCTGCCGTTGGACCTTCCATGGAGCCACCAGTGGGTTCACCAACGAAAGTCGTGTTGGGTCGACCAGTTAACACCGCCAATAGGTTAGTGCTGCCAGAAGAATTGTTGCGACTGGTCAATACAATTAATTGGCCAGTAAACGCCCGTTTGTCTGGTTTGATCCATTTGGTCGCTTTCAAAACATGGGGTTTGAAGCTGTAGCTGCCATCATCGTTTTGGTTGAATTTACTCGCCTTGGGCTTCAAGGCGGATTTTTCCCAAGTGAATAAATGTTCTCTCAGACCATCTAAATTGAGGGTCTTGATGCGCACGTCTTTGACCGGACGAAACTTGTTTGGCATCAAGTGTGCCAGCAGGCGTTGCCGTGGTTCACTAGAGCCACCGCCGTTTTCCCGCAAATCCAAAATCAACCGTTGGCTTGGGTTTTGTTGTAGTTGTTTGAAGATGGGATCGAACAGCTTGTCGGGTTTGATGGGGATGCGGTAATTCACGAAAGTGTCAATTTTCAAATAACCAGTCCGATCATCCACCTGTTTGAATTCAACTGCATCGATGAAATTTCGGCGCTGGGAACCACCGAGCTTTTTCCACGCGCTGTAATTTATCCTAGCCATGGACTTTTCCTGGCTTTGACCCTGCTGGTCCAAATAGTGAATATTCACCTGACTGGAGTGGGGCCACAACATCGCCCCAAAATGATCCAGCGCGCCGCCACGATGTTCTGAGGACGAAGCAATGGCATTGATTTTGCTGTGGTCGGTGAAGCCGTCGGTTGGCACATACCGGTACAACTGATCTATGCGATCGCCAATGGCTTGACCATCGATGTGGGTGATGACATCACCCAATTTAAGTCCGGAGTCAGCAGTGGCGCGAAGCACCACCACTTCGTTTTCGATCATTTGCCACCGAAACGGCAAGTAAACAGGCGTGGTGCCACGCGCATCGGCCAGTGCCTTAGGCAATTCTGCTTTGGTGTGGTCACAGCGCATCAAAGCCAATGTTTCACTCAGTTTCAGGTAATAGTCCCCCAAGCGCATGCCCTTGTTGGTTTTTGCTTGTTGGATGATTTGGTCCCAAGCGGTGTTCAATGTTTGCGCATCTGTATAGCGGTCATAGCCAGGATGGATGCGTTCATAAGTTTCTTGAGCCAGTTGGGTATCAGCAATGATTTGGTCCGTGCTGAGCCATTGGTCTCTGGGGTGATTAGCGAAGCCATTGAATGGCAGTAATGGCAGTAATGTTAGTAAGAACAGGGTGATTGCTGGTTTCATATCGAGGTCTCATGTTTTGGATACCTCCACGCTATCCATTTCAGGCCTGTGATCGTCCTAAGCCATGAATTGAGACCTGTTTTACTGGATTTGAGACGTTACAAGGAATGTGCCTGGGGCCTCTTTCACTTTGTACGAGACAAAAGTGAAAGCGAACACAGCGAACATGACTGTGTTCTTCGCGCTCTTTGCCTCTCATTCGCAAAGCTCACCAAGCGGCTCGGCGGGTGAAGCTGCTCAGCGCTTTTCAGTGGTTGTTAAACTTATTTCGATATTGACTGGGTGTAAGACCGACCTGTTTTTTGAACACGCGGTTGAAGGTGGCTTTGGAATTGAAGCCGGATTCCAAGGCCAGGTTTAACACCGATTGATGCGGTTGTTCCAACTGTGTTTTGGCGTGTTTGATCCGCCATTGATTGATGTATTGATTGAAGGACAGCCCGATGCCTTGATTGATGGTGCGAGACACATAAGATTCGTTGCTGCCTAGGTGTTGGGCCAACTGCCGCAAAGACAGCCGAGGTTCTAGATACCATTGCTCAATGGCCATTTGTCGTTCCAATTCAGCGGCTTCATCAATCCAGTCTTTTTGTTGCCAGGCATTGGCCGCTTCAGCGGCATGGCCTGCAGATTCAATTTTGGGAAACCGATACTGTAGTTTCCTGATCGCATCTATGCCCACCCACGCCAAGATAGCCATCATCAACACCACCAATGGATACTCTTCCACATAAGACATGTCAGTGATGAATACGGGGACTACTTGCACCGCGATGAAGAACATCAGGAGCACCAATGAAGCGATCAACAGTTGATACACCCAAACCGGTTTGAATTCACTGGCCACAGATTGGTTGTTTTCCAAGTACTTTTCATAGTCTCGGCTGAGCAAATAAGTTTTGGCCCAGCAATACACAAACAGACCCACACCAATCACCACTTCAACCGGCATCACATAGGGCTCATGGAAGGCGTCGTTATAAGCCCATTTGTTTTTGTAATCACCCAACAGGGTGAAGGCCCACAGGTAATAAACAACTTGAACGACACCGGGTATTAACAGCCATTTGAGGTGTTTTGGCGGTGCCTGGTACATCAAGTGGTAAACGTGTAACAGCAGCAATGGGCCCAAAAACATCTCGACACTAAAAGGGGCAAACGTCAGTCCAGGGTAGACTGAATAAAAGCCAGCAAATCCAATGATTTGAGGGATCACCACAATCACGGCTGCCATTAGGAACAGGCTGAGATAGCGGGCTGCCTTGGCCTCGGTCTTTTGCCCCAGCAATATCAAGGCAGACAACAACACCGGCATGCAGACAGCCATCAAAAGGGCTGATCGCCAACCAATGTCTATGGAAGCAGCTTCATCCATGGCATGATTGTATTACAGGGGCGGATAGGCACTATCAACCACCTTTTCAGCTTATCGGCCCGATAGTCACTCGCCGGAACCGACCTCAATGAGTCCGTTTCCAATTGCGGAACGTACGAAAATGATCGCTTCGCAAGCCCTTCGACCGCATCGAAACTCCCAAAACTGTGCCGTTCCAGAGCACCGGCGTGCAATCACCCCTGGACACTAAGATCCATTAATCTTGAATGCCAGGCGTATCAGAAACCGCACATTTCGTCGTTCTGAAGCGCTGGTCCACGACGCTGGCGAACAATACTTTCCAGT